>NZ_DBFEGU010000422.1:0-2059 GCF_048329335.1 Eggerthella sp.
GCGTCGGCGCTGTTCTCCGATGCGCCCCAGTCGGCCAGCGTCGCGCCCGAGATGTCGGATCCGGCGCGGCCCACGAGGTAGTCGGACGAGTCGTCGAGGTCGTAGAGCACGGCATGGCTCACGGCGTTGGATTTCAACGCGTCGCTGTAGTCGCCCATGCCGTCGCCGTCCGTATCGGCCCACAGGCCGTCGAGCGTGGGCGAGACGACCTTTCCGGAGTCGACCGTGGTGGTGGTGACGGTCAGCACGTCGCGGCGCTCGAACTTGTCGAGGCCCGAGAGCGATTCGTCGAGGTTGGCCTTGATGTAGGCCTTGTCCGAGGCCTGCTTGGCCTGCTTGGCCGAGGCATCGGTGGCGACGGCCTCGAGGGCGGCCGATCCGTTGGAGCCGTTTTCGTAGAAGGCGCACGTCACGGTGGTGTCCGTCTCCGCCTTGAAGGTGGCGCGGCCGTCCTCGACTTCGAGCTTTGCGGCCTCGGACCCGTCGCCGGCGAAGGCCGTGAGCGAGTCGGCGAACCAGCCGTCGTCGGGCGTGACCTCGACGGTCACGTTCGAGCCCTTGTCGACCGTGACCGTGTCGCTCTCGGCGTCCTCGCCTGCGATGGCGAGGCTGCCGTGCTCGCCGGCGGCGAGCGTCACGGTCACGGTCTCGGGCTCCGCCGCCGCCTCCGCCCAAGCGGACGGCACGGCGGTACCGAGCAGTCCGAGCACCTGGCTCAGGGCGAAGACGATGGACAGGGCGCCCACGCCGAGGCGCCCGAGCTTCGCGCGGGCGGTATGGCTGCCGCTTCCTGTATGCTTCATCTCGGCATCATCCTTTCCATGTCCTTGGCGCCGGCCGGGAGACCCCGGCACGGCGCCCGTAATCTGAGATATGTTACCCAGCCGATTGCCGGTCTACACCGGTGACCGCCGGGACTTTCCGAACGGGAAGCGGACTCCGCTCGCCCTACGCCCCGCCGTCTCCCTGGGGGCCGTTCCGGTAATCGCCCTGGGGGGACGCCTTGAGGCCGAGAAGGTAGTCGGCCGACACGTTGAGCGTCAGCGAGAGGCGCACGATCGCGTCGAGCGTGGGCGTGCGCTGTCCGTGCAGCGTCCTCGAGATGACCGCCTCGGACACGCCGGAGAACTCCGCGAGCTTCCTGGCGGTCATGGCGCGCCCCTCGAGCGCCGCGGCGAGCCGGCGCTGGCAGGTCGCGCGCAGCGCCGGGTTGATGTCGAGCTCGGCGAGGGGTACGCAGCCGTCCCCGTCGCGCGTGACGGCGGCCATGGCCTACCGTTTCCCGCGAGCGCGGCGCGTGCCCGTGCGGCCCGCGCCGCCGGTGCCGCCGTCCGGCCTCTCGCCCCGGCAGAACTCGACGAACCCGGTGTAGGGCGCCTCGCCGAGCTTCGCGTCGGTGTCGAACGTGCCGCTGCCGTCCCTCTTCGCCAGGCCGGTCAGGTGGACCGTCTTTCCCGACAGGATCGCCTTGGCCTGGGACTTGGTGAGCTTCTTGCCGTTCTGGACGATGTTGAGCTTCACGCCGCAGCCCTGGAGCAGCCGCCAGCCCTCCTCCTTGCCGGCCCACTTCGAAGACGAGCACTGCCACTGCTTTCCGCTGCGCGACAGCACGATCGGCGCTCCGCAGGCCGGGCACCGGCACAGCTCCTCGCGGCCGGACACGGCCGCGGCCTGCGCGGGGTCGAAGCCGTCCTCGAGGTCGGACACGACCGCGGCGGTGTAGCCCTCGATGCCGGAGAGGAAGTCGGACAGCGACCCCTCTCCCCGCTCGACGTGCGACAGGGAGAGCTCCCACTTCGCGGTGAGCTCGGGGGTCTTGAGCGAGTCGCACACGATGTCGATCAGCGTCTCGCCGCGCTCGGTGGCCGAGAGCGTCTTGCCTCGGCGGCGGATGTACTTAGCCTTGATCAGCTTCTCGATCATGCTGGCGCGGGTGGCCGGCGTCCCCAGGCCGCCGGAGTGCATCGAGTCGTCCTCGATGGCCGCCTTCAGCTCGCGGTCCTCGATGGAACGCCCGGCGTGCTCCATGGCCGACAGAAGCGTAGCGTCGGTGTAGGGC
>NZ_DBFEGU010000423.1:0-4819 GCF_048329335.1 Eggerthella sp.
GGATGGCGGGCAATCGAAACGCGGACGACATTTTGACATCAGATGACCGGTGCAAGGCGGTCTAAACCCAGGCAAATAGGGGTAGGATACTGAAAACTTCGCAAGAGACGCATAGTTGTACCTCCATCGTAGATGTATGTACAACTATGCCGCCGAAGTCGGTCAGGTTTCCGCCACCGGGCACGGCCCGCCGACGGAAACCCGCCCGCCTCCGGCGCTTGCCAGGGCTCCGCCCTTGGACCGGGGTCGCGCACAGGTGCGCGAGGAATTGGAGGAAGCGTGGCAAAAAATGCCACCTCGCAGACAAGGATGGTCAGCATCAGGTTGACCGAGGAAGAGATCGGCACACTCAAGGCCAAGGCGAGCCTTGCAGGTGCGACCGTCACGGACTTCATCCGCGAGACGGCGATCTACGGCAAGCAGGAGTTCACGCTGGCGAAGCTGCCCGGCGGCGATTGCGTAGACGTGAAGGAGGCGCTGGAAGGGCTGCTCGACACCGAGCACCGCACAGTGCAGAAGCATTTCAATGTGACGCCCTACGAGGATACCTTCATCCGGTCCGCTGCCAAGAAGGCCGGCATGACGCAATCGCGCTTCATGGTCGACCGCATCCTCCATACGCCCATGTACTACATCGGCGACCCCGATTTCTTTCAGAAGTTCTTCTACGAGCTTAACAAGCAGGGAGTGAACCTGAACCAGCTCACCGCCGCGGCCAACACACTGGTCCTCCTACAGGACATGCCTGATGTGAGCAAGGAGCGTCGACGCGAGCTGATCGGGCAAATCGAGAACTTCGTCGCGACCCTGAAGGACCCCTACTGCAAGGCGCTCGCGGAGACGCGCGGCCTCATGATGCAGCTCAGGCGTCAGTCGGAAGTGGAGCGCTAGCATGGCGATGCTCAAGACGCTCGCCCGTAAGTTCGGCGGATGCAAACAGATAAAGGACTACCTCGCGCGCAACGGCCGCGCCGTGACGTTCCGTTCCAGCTCAATCGATCTCAATAGCGCCGACTGGGACGAGCAGATGGACGCGACGCGCCAGATGTTCGGCAAGGACAAGGGGCGCAAGTACTACCACTTCGTGATCTCACCCGACCCAGAGGACGGCCTGGATGCCAATGCGGTCGACACCTTGGCATACGATTGGGTGCGTGAGCGCTACAGTGGATACCAGTGGGTGATCGAGACCCACAGCGACAACGGCATCCCGCACGCGCATATCGTGGTCAACTCCGTCAATCCGGTGGACGGCAGGAAGATACACCTCGACGACGATGACGTGCAGGCCGACGCGATGGAACTTCAGCGCATCTGCCGCGATTACGGTTATACCGCTTTCGACAACTTCAAGTTCTCGAGGGATGAGGACGGTGCCTGGTACGCGCGCACGCCGCGCCCCGACCGCCGCCGCGAGGTCGTCTTGCAGGAGGCGCGCCCGGCGCGCCGACATGTGACGGACGCACAGCGCCGCGCACGGTACAGCGGGAAGAAGCTATGGACCGATGCGATGCATGACGATATCGAGTCGACACTACAGGGCTGCCGGACATGGCCCGCGCTCGAGAGGCGCTTGGCGGAGAAGGGCTATCGCATCAACGTCAACCGCCGCGGCGTGTTGACGTTCTACCCGCCCGAGGGCAAGGGGCACCCCGTGAAGGGCTACAAGCTAGATGACTCCTATACGGTCGAGGGGCTGCGTGACCGCCTTGCCGTGCGTCTCGAGGGACAGCGTCCGAACGTGAAGATGTGCGCCGAGGACCTTGTCCCGGACGTCGTCCTGCCGCCCATGACTTTCGAGGCGGTCGCGTCCGACAACCTCGAGCGGTCGAAGAGAATCGAGCGCTCCGCCGCGCGTCTCGCCGCCGCGGCCGATGCCGTGAACATTATCCGCGAGCGCGGCTACCTCAGCTACGCGGACATGGCGGCGGATGCCAAGCGCCTCGCCGCCGAGGTCGAAGCGCTTGACGCGAAGGCCGACGCGCTCAAGCTGGAGGCCGAGCAGACCGCCGAGGCCATCCGCCAGGTAGAGGTCTACACGGCCTGCGCCGCGCAGCTAACCGCGCGCCCGGACAACCCCGGCGCGCTCGCGGCGTGGCGCGAGGACAACGCCGACGAGCTCCGCGAGATGGAAAAGATCCGCAAGTGGATGGCCGAGCGCGGCATCGTGCTCACCGATACGACCTATACGGACCTTCTCGCGCGCCGCGACGGCATCAAGACAGATGCCGTGAACCTCGCTTCGGCGGCAGGCGACATCCGCAACCGCTCGCGCCGCCTTTCCGCCGCGGTCGATGTCCTGACCTCATCACAGATGCCGATCGGCCCCACCGATGTGCGGGGCCGCGGCGCCAAGGTAATCACCGCCGAGCAGACCGCAATGCTGACGAGCGAGTACGTCCGCTACCGGAAGGCCTATTCGGAGTCGATCGCGGCGGGCGCGCTCACGCCCGACAAGATCAAGCAGATCGAGCGCGACCACGAGCGCGCCAAGGCGAAGATCATCGGCGAGCAGCGCGAGGAGGACCTGCGCGCGGAGCGGTCGGCCTACGGCATAGCCGGAAGCGAATGGGCGCAGGACGCCCCCGTGACGATCGCCGCGCCCGGCGAGACGGACAGGAGTGCGAAGCCCGGATGGAAGCCGTACCTCCAGCGCCCCGCAACCGACAGGCAGATGAAATATCTCGAAGACCTCGTGGAGTCCGGCGTCATCGCCAAGGCCGACATCGACAGCCTCGGCGGTGAGCCGACCATCGCCGACGTCAACGCATTGCTGAACAGCCATCCGAAGGTCAAGAACCTCGAACTCGAGAAGAGGGACGAAGGCAAGACGAGAGACGCGCGGACGTATACGCAGATCCGAGACGATATTGACGACGACGGCTATACGCCGGCGAACTACACAAGGAGGAGATAGACGGTGAACATCATCGTGAAGATGCACGACAGGGCCCGCGTGATCGAGACGACGCGCATGGACCTGCACAGCGGCATCATGCTCGAGGACGATTTCCTCGATATTTCCGATTACCTGAACCAGGGCGTGCTTCTAGAGCGCAGCGTGTTCATCACAACAAGCGACGACATGCAACTCCTCAAGCGCGCCGTGACGATCATCGAGCCGGACGAGCTGGACGCCATAGACGGCGTCTATGCGGACGGCAAGCCGATCCTCGTGAGGACCGAGGACGGTTCGCGTTTGGCTCCGGCCGTCTTCGAGGTGCTGTTCGACGACAGCGGCAACTACTTGGGCGACCACGGGCAGGGCCTCTGCATCTACTATGAGTCTGGCAGCTACGAGACAATCGTGCCGACTGTGCTCTCGTTCGGTGACGGCATGCTCATGGCCGACGACCTGATCGATTGGAGCGACCTGAACTCGGGCATCACATGGACCCGCGGAACCTGGACGCGCGGCGACCGGAACCTTATGGAGCTCCGTCCCGAGCCCACGGTCGTGGTCGACCCGGAGCAGTACGCGCACATGGAGCTCATGACCTTCGGCGGCGCGCTCGTGGCCATGAAGACCGCGGGCGGCATGGTGAGCGGCGGCGGCACCGTCTCGGACGATCCCGATGCCGACGATGCCGAGACCGAAAGCGAACCGCAGCCGCCCCAAGACGCGGAAACCGATGGCGCTACGGCAGACGCCGCCGAAGACGTCACCGACGACCGAGCCTCAGCGGAAGACGGCCCCGATGCGGATTCACCCGAGTCTACCGCGGACACCGCGGGAGACGGCTCGGAGGCAGATATCGACCTCGAACCCGGCGGCTTGGAGACCGAGTCCGCCGAGATTGACAGACTTGAGTATGAGTACGGCCTATTGAAGAAGGTCGAGGATTACCGGGCTGGCAGGCTTGAGACCGTGACGCTCGACGAGCTGGAGGAAAGCCTTGACTTGGCGAGTCGAGGTCGACAAGGACATCCAGCGTTCGATGAAGACAGTGACGACGATGATGACAGCGACGACTACGAGGAAGACGATTCGATGTTCGCCGACCTCTTCTAGAAAGTAACAACAGTGATACCAGCGGCGGCAAAACGGCCGCCGCGGGCGTTTCACCTTCCCGTTACAAATTGAAACACTTGGGGAAGTTAAGCCATGGAAGTTAACAAGGAAGATCAAGTGAAAGAAAGCATAGCTATAAACCGCTTGATCTATTTGTTTCGCAAGATGACAGCAACACTGATCTGCTTGCTCACTCAGTGAATCTCCATCGTTTGTTCGCTACCTGATAACGGGTTCCTGTTTGATAATCGGATATATGGAAGATTGGACAAAAGACGGTAACGGCAGAATGAGACGCGTTCACAAGCGATACGTTGACGTCGTCGCACACATGCGCGACGATGGCTTTTTGGAGCCACTAAGCATCGCGTGGCGCGACGGTCGCACCTTTAGAGTGACGCAAGTGATCGAGGTGGGGGAGTTCCGCCCCGGCTTCGAAGGCTTCTTCACGGCTAAATACCGCGTAAGCATTGGCAACCGAAGAACGAGCTTGTACCTAGAACAGCACCTAAACCGACCAGAAACAGGCATGCCGCCAACCGTCCGATGGTGGGTTCATGAGTTCGTATAATTGTCAGAACAAGCCAATGGTATAACGCCTTCTTATGCTCGCGATACCTATGCCAAGGCACCCGGAAACCGGGTGCCTTTTTCGATATTTACCCCGTTCAGCGAATAGATTTTTCCACCGCGGGTAGAACTCTGGACATTGGGGGCGTATCCCCTCATATCGATTGAAGACCCGAAATCGCATTTGTGGGAAAGGAAATCGAAATGTCCGTAAATGTAAGTGGTCTGTATGGCCTT
>NZ_DBFEGU010000424.1:0-7161 GCF_048329335.1 Eggerthella sp.
CCCGCCTACTGCTCGCGCCGCCCGCGCACGAGGATCGTCTGGTGCGGACGGAGCTTCGCGGCGAGGACGTCGGCTCCGTCGGCGGCGCTCACGTCGCCCGCCTCCACGAGGCGCTCCAAGCCGCTGCGCGAAACGCCCAACTTGGCCCGCAGCACCTCGGCCAGGCGCAGGCCCGCAAGGTCGCCGCCGTCGATTTCAACCCGACAGTCCTCGCCGCCGGCGGGCCGGTCGCCTTCGACGACGAAGGCGACCTTGCCCCGGCGCGCGCCGTTGCGCCTGAGCAAGCCGACGTCGAGCGCGCACCACAGCGCCATCACGGGATCGTTGCCCGTGAACCGCTCGAGCTCTTCGCGGTCGATGCTTCCCGGACGCCCACGGCTGATCACGGCGCTGTTCCACACGCTTCCGCACGTGGCGCACCGGTAGATGAGCCACACGTCCAGACGTTTCTTCTGGGCGTTCACGCGAAACAGGCCCGTGGACGCGAACTCCGCGTCAGCACCGCAGGTCCCACAAGGGCGCAGCGCGACCGGCGCGGCGGTCGCCTCCACGCGCCATATACTCGTTTTCATGATGGTTGTTGCCTTCCTTCGCAATCCGAATACGTTCGAAATGGAAGGTGGGCACAGGCGGCACCACGCCGTTATTCAGCTTTTTCATACAGGGAACCTCTCTGATTGTCTGTGCATCTCAACCGGACGGCCCATCGCAAAACGGCCGCTCGCAGCGGCGGCAGGCGGACGGGCAGCGCCCATCACGAAGCGGCCGCGCGCGGCGCGGCAGCGGATGGGACGGATGTGTCGCGTGGTTTAGCGGTTGGGAGGAACAGTCATGAGAGGAGAGCCTTTCGTTGGGTTGCGGGCCATGAGGCCCGGGCCGCCATCATACCGGGCGACCCGCCGCGCGTCAACCGAGCGCTCTCAGCCGCGCGCGTCGAGCGCGGTTACCAGCTTCCGGAACGAGTCCTCGCACAGGCAGTGCTCGAGGCGGCACGCCTCCTCGTCGGCGACGACGGCCTCCACGCCCGCAGCGCGCAGCAGAGCGCGGAAGAACGCATGGCGTTCGCTGACGCGCTCGGCCACGGCGCGCCCCTCGGCGGTGAGCCGCACGTCGTGGGCCACCACGTGCACGAGCTTCTGGCGCTCCAGCTTGGACAGCGCCTTCGACACGCTCGCCTTCGACACGCCCAGCCGGCCGGCTACGTCCACGGCGCGGACGTAGCCGTGCTCGCGCTCCAGCGCCAACACGGCTTTCAGATAGTCTTCGGCAGACTCATGAACAGGCTGCTTCACCTGCACCTCCTCTCCGCGCGGGCGGCCGCCGCGCGCGCAGTGCGTTTCCCTTCCCTCCGGTATAGCAGAAACGGGCCGCCCGTTCCGCTCCAAACAGCCGCGCGCCTACTCCGATCGGACATTTCGCAGGCGGCGCGCGACGGCGCGCGCCCTACCCCGCCAGGCGCCAGCCGGCGGCTTCGCGTCGCAGGTTCACGAAGTCGCGGTAGAGCCCCTGCTCGCCCATGAGCTGGTCGTGCGTGCCCCGCTGCACGATGCGGCCCTCGTCCACCACGAGGATCTGATCGGCGCCGGCCACCGTGTTCAGGCGGTGCGCGATGGACACGAGGGTCTTGCCGCGCGTGAGCTCGCCGATGGCGGCGATCAGCTCGTGCTCGTTCTCAGGATCGACCGAGCTCGTGGCCTCGTCCAAGATGACGATGGGCGCATCCTTCATGATGGCGCGCGCGATGGAGATGCGCTGGCGCTCCCCGCCCGAGAGGCTGGCGCCGCCCTCCTCGAGCACCGTGTCGTAGCCCTGCGGCAGCTGCATGATGAACTCGTGGCAGCGGGCGCGCCTGGCGGCGGCCTCCACGTCGGCATGGGTGGCGTTCGGCATGCCGAACTTGATGTTGTTCTCCACGGTGTCGTTGAACAGATACACGTTCTGGAACACCATCGACACGTGCGCGAGCAGGCTCTCGGCCGTGCCCTTGCGCACGTCCTGGCCCCCGAGCAGCACCGCGCCGGCGTCCACGTCCCAGAATCGGGCCATGAGGTTCACGAGCGTCGTCTTGCCCGAGCCGCTGGGCCCCACGATGGCGCAGCTCGTGCCCTGCGGGATGCGCAGCGACACGTCGTCGATGACGCGCCGGTCGGCGTCGTAACCGAACGAGACGCCGTTCATCTCGATGCCGAAATCGGCGGGCGCGAGCGGCGCGTCCGTCGCGTTCTGCTTCGGGATGTCGCACACCTCGTCGACGCGGTCGAGCTCGCCTTCGATCTTCTTCGTGAGGAACGCCGCATCGTTCGCGTGGATGAGCTCGCCGTAGATCATGAACGCGGCCACGAGCAGCGTGAGCGCCCACGACAGCGGCAGCGCGCCGTTCAGGTACAGCGCGCACGCGGTGAACAGCACCGCGCAGCTGGCCAGGTTGAACACGAGCGCGTACAGCTTGAGGATGCCCTGCGCGGCGGCCTCCTGATGGTAATCGGCCGCGCGCTTCTGCTGGAACGACGCCTTCGCGGCGGCCAGCGATTCGTCGGGCGTGGCGAACGTGCGCAGCACGGCCATGCCGCGAGCGTACTCGATCACCTTGTCAGCCATGGCCTCCTGCGCGGCGGTCACCTCGCGCGTCACGCTGGTGGCGCGGCGGCGCAGCACGTTCAGCACGCACAGGCCCGCGGCGATGCCCGCGAACGTGATGGCCGCGATGGGCCAGGCCACGGCGAGGAAGAACAGGCTCATGATCACCGCCATGGCCACGCCGCCCGTCAGACCCGTCAGGCAGATGGTCATGAACTCCTCCAGCTGGTGCACCGTCGTGGTCAGCGTCGTGGTGACGGCCGACAGGCGCTGCTCGGAGAAGTAGCCCATGGGCGCGGCCTTCAGCCGGTCGCCCACGCGCAGGCGCAGGTCGCGGAAGATGTGGAAGCCCTGCGCGTCCATCGTGATGTCCACGAGGTACTGGAACACGTACTGCCCGATCACGCTGACAGCCAAGATGCCCAGGCATTGCAGCGCCACGACGGCGTCGAGGTGGTCGCGGTTCTCGAGCGCCCAGAACACCGCGCCCAGCATACCGGCCATGAAGAACGCTTTCAGGATGTTGCACACCATGCCCCACGTCAGGCTGCGCCGCGCCGCCGGAGAGAAGCTGCCAGCCAGGTCGAGCACGCGTTTGATGAGCGCGAACATGCTACATCGCCTCCTTGATATCGTTGTCGCCCGTCGTCGAAACGTCAGCGAGGGTTTCCCCGGTGCCACCGGGGGAAGCCGCAGCGTCGGCCGGTTCCGCTGTTCGTAGAACAGCGGAACTTCTGTGCTGCTCCCACATGCGACGGTACAGCGGGCAGCATTCCAGCAGCTTGTCGTGCGTGCCGCGGGCGACGATGCGGCCGGTGTCCATGACGAGGATCTGGTCGGCGCCCGTCACGGTGGACAGGCGGTGCGCGATGGTGACGAGCGTCTTCCCGACCACGAGCTTGCTGATGGCGCGCTCGACGAGCGCCTCGTTCTCGGGATCGGCGTAGGCCGTCGCCTCGTCGAGGATGACGATGGGCGCGTTCTTCAAAATGGCGCGTGCGATGGCGATGCGCTGCTTCTCGCCGCCGCTCAGCCTCTCGCCCGCCTCGCCGGCGCGCGTGTCGTAGCCCTGCGGCAAGCGGCTGATGAACTCGTGGCAACCCGCCGCGCGGGCGGCGGCCTCCACGTCGACCTGCGAAGCGGCAGGACGCCCCATGCGAATGTTGTCGGCAAGCGTGCGGTCGAACAGGAACGTGTCCTGCGCCACGTAGGAGATATGCTCCATGAGCTGCTGGTACGGGATGTTCCGCACATCGACCCCGTCGAACGCGACGCGCCCGTCCGTTGCATCCCAGAACCCGGCCATGAGCTTCGCCACGGTCGATTTGCCCGAACCGCTGGGCCCCACGATGGCCGTGATCTGCCCGGGATGCGTCTCGAAGCTGACGCCGTGCAGCACCTCGGCCCCCTCGTAGTAGGAGAACGACACGTTCTCGAACGCGAACGACTCGCCGTCCAGCCGCACGCGCTCGGCGGGGCGCACGAGCTCGGGCGTGCCCAGGAAGTCCCAGATGACGTTGAGGCACACGTCCATGCGCGAGATCTGGCCGCCCGCCTGCGCGAACTTCAGCAGCGGCGCGATGAAGCCCAGCGGGATGACGATGCACGTCAGGAATATCGGCAGCGTCAGCTGGCCTGCGGACATGAGCCACACGCCCAGCGGCAGCGACACGAGCAGCGTGCACGGCACCACCGACTTGACGGCCGCCATCCACACCCAGCTCTGCTTGAACCACGCGAGCGTCGAGTCGTGGTACTCGGCGACCGCGGTGGAGAATCCGCCGTACGAGCTGGCCGTACGCCCGAACGCCTTGATCACCTGGATGCCGTTCACGTACTCCACGAGCGACGAGTTCATCCGCTGCTCGCTGCCGATGTAGCGGGCCATCTTCGGCTTGTAATCGCGCATCATGGCCGCATAGAACAGCACGCCCAGAGGGATGGTGGCCAGCCCGGCCAGCCCCATGCGCCAGTCGAGCGCGAACACGATGACCATGGCCAGCAACGGCCCGAACACGTTCGACGGCAGCTCGGGCATGAAGTGGGCGATGGCGTCTTCCAGCTGGTTCACGTTGTCGACGAAGCGGTTCTTGAACGTGCCGGTGGGCGTGTCGATGATCGTGCCCATGGGAACGCGCTCCATCTTCTCCGCCATCTGGTCGCGCATGGTGGCCAGCGCCTTGAACGCGATGCGGTGGCTCATCATGGACGAGCGCCACGTGCAGAAGAAGCGCGCGACGTGCGCGAG
Source organism: Eggerthella sp. (assembly GCF_048329335.1). Lineage (NCBI taxonomy): Bacteria > Bacillati > Actinomycetota > Coriobacteriia > Eggerthellales > Eggerthellaceae > Eggerthella > Eggerthella sp. Next base: position 4,826 of record NZ_DBFEGU010000424.1, read on the forward strand.
CGCGGCGACGGCCGCCAGGAGGGCCGCGCGCTCGAACGTCAGCGTGCCCTCGATGAGCCCCGCCGCCAACAGCGCGATCACCACGTAAGGCACCATGCCCACGGCCTCGCCGATACAGGCCAGCACGAGCGAGCACACCATGCGCCCGCGATCCGGCCGCATGAAGTAGTACAGCTTCGCGAACGCGCTTGGCCGCACGTCGCGGTTCGCCGGAGAAACTTCCATTGGTCAACTCCTCAAGTTAGCTTTATCAAACTTCGCTCAGAATGCCCGAAACGCGCGCCCGCCGGCACAGGATCGAGGGACTCCCGCCGCATCGCGGCACCGAAACGACTATTCGGGGTTGCGGAGCGCACTCGCATCGCCAGGGCCGTCGAAGCCGACCTCGACCGCCGACCCGCCCTCGCCGATGCGCAGCACCCGGTCGCACGCCGCCAGCAAGAACTCGTAGTCGTGGGTGATCACCACGATGCCGCGCCCTTCTTCGGCCAGGTCCCGCAACAGCTGCGCCACGCCCATCATCGACGCCCAGTCCAAGCCGCTCGTGGGCTCGTCGAGGCACACGACCTTCGCATCCTTCATGTAGGCCACCGCGATGGACAGCCGCTGCTTCTGGCCTCCCGACAGCGATGCCGGGTGACGGTCCTCCAGCCCCGCAAGCCCCATGCGCGCAAGCGCTGCGCGCGCTCGCGCCGTGCGCGCCTCGTCGGCACGCTCGCCCAGAAGCAGCTCGGCTTCGACGCTTTCCGCGAACAGCTGGCAATCCGAATCCTGCATGACCAGGTAGCTTGCCCGCACGCGCTCCTTCGGCCGCAACGCGACGCCGCCGATGGACACCGTGCCCGCACACTCCGTCTTGAGACCGCACACGAGGTCGATCAGCGTGCTTTTGCCCACGCCGTTGCGTCCGACGATGCCCACGACCTCGCCCTCCCGCACCGAGAACGACGTTCCCTTCAGCACGGGCGGCGCGCCCCGATAGCCGAAGCTCACGTCGCGCACTTCAAGGACCGCAGGCCCCCGGGCCTCCGCGCGCGGCACGGCGCGCACCTCGTCGAGGCTCGACGCGCGCAAGCCCAGCTCGTGCGATGCCTCGGGCGTAAGACGCGCCAATTCTCCCGCGGCGAAACGCCGCTCCACGCGCCCTGCACGCAGCAGCAGCGCCTCGTCGGCAAGGTCGGCCAGATAGTGAACCCGATGCTCGGACACCACCACGGTCACGCCGCGGTGCAGCAGCGTCTCGACGATGGTGCGCAGCCGAGCGGTGGCCACCTCGTCGAGGTTCGCCGACGGCTCGTCCATCACCACCACGCGCGGGCGCATCGCCAGCACCGACGCAACCGCCACCGCTTGCTTCTCGCCGCTCGACAGGTCGAAGATGCTGCGGTCCATCAGGTGCACGACGCCGCACGCTCCGGCCGCTTCGGCCACGCGTCGGCGCATCTCGAGCGCGGGAACGCCGAGGTTCTCGCACGAGAACGCGATTTCGGACGACACGTCGGTGGCGAAGAACTGGCTGCGCGGATCCTGGAACACCGACCCCACCGCGCCGGCCAGCCGCTGCACGCTGACGGAAGCCGGCTCCATGCCGCACACGTCCACCGAGCCGTCGAGCGCGCCTCCCTCGAAGAAATGGGGGACCAGCCCGTTCAGCAGGCGCGTCGCAGTGGTTTTACCGCACCCGCTCGCGCCCAGCAGCAGCACGAGCTTCCCGCCGCCCGCGCGCAGGTCGAGGCCGCGCAGCGCAGGCTGGCCATCGTGGGCGTAACGAAACGTCGCACCTGCCACCACCACCTCGTTGGCCGTCATAGCACGTTCACCGCCCACGCGACATAACCGGCCGCCGTACAGACGAGCACCGCCGCCGTCACGAGCGCCCCCGACGCTCCGATGCGCACGTCGCGGTACGTCGTGCGCGCACCCACGAGGTCGAGGCCGCGCGTCATGGCGGAAGCGGCCAGATCGTCGGCGATTTTGATGGTGCGGATGATGAGCGGCACCAGCACGTACTCGAGCGAGCGGCCGGGATGCAGCACCAGGTTGCGCGCCGAGAGCTCCACACCGCGCAGCCGCATGGTGGCGCTGATCTTCCGGAACTCGTCGGCAGCCGTGGGAAGGTAGCGAAACACCACGGCGATGGTGATGACGAGGCCGCGCGGCAGGCGCAAGCGCTGCAGCGACGCGATGAGATCATCGATGCGCAACCCCACCGACATCCACATGATCAGCGCAAACGTAGACAGCGAGCGCGCGAAAATGAAGAAGAGAAAACCCACCATGCCCGCCACCGTGGCGTTGGGGATGAACCCCGCGCCCCACTCGGCAAGCGCCACCGC
>NZ_DBFEGU010000425.1:0-3810 GCF_048329335.1 Eggerthella sp.
CCAGCAGATCGAACAGGCAGGCTCCCACGACGATGGGCACGCGGGCGCTCTCCACGGGAAAGCCGATGCCGCGTGCGGCCAGCTCGTCCATGACGCCGGTCGCGGCGGCCAGCCCGAAGGCGCTGCCGCCCGACAGGACCACGCCGTGCACGGCCTGGATCATGTTCTCGGGCTTGAGCAGATCGGTCTCTCGCGTGGCAGGACCGCCGCCGCGCACGTCGACGCCGCAGGTGGCCCCGTCAGGAGCTATGAAGACGGTGCAGCCGGTGCCCGCGCGGGCGTCCTCGGCGTGCGCGCAGAGGAATGCGGGCAAATCGGCGAGCGTTGCGGGTTGCAGCATGGCGTTCTCCCTAGCGACGGGGCGGATCGATTCGCTTATTGTACACCGCGGATCGCAGCGGAGTCGAACCGATGTCGGCTTGCGCGAAGCTGGTTTCGGTAGTAAGGTCGATTCCTCTCTCGCTACGCACTCCCCTCGAAGAAGGGAGTGGATCATATGCCGGAATTCCTCAAGAAGGCGTCGTGCCGAGGCCGTCGTCCGCTGCATCTCGTCCCGCGGCGCCAGATACCTCGCCCCAACCTCATCGCTAAGCTTTTGCGCGAGCGGCACGTCGCGCGGTTCATCGTCGCGCCCGACGGCTTCGGCAAGACGGGTCTTGCGATGGAATACGCCGATACGGTGTTCTCGTTCGAGCATGTGGTCTGGCTCGACGGCCGCAGCCCGTGCTTCTTGCGCGATCTCGATCGCGGCGTCATAGCGCGCACGCTTTTGGAGGGCGACCCGCAGCCGTTCCTCGTCGTCATAGACGATGTGCCGCTGCTCGATCCTGAGCGCGCCGAGCTGTTATCCGACGAGCTCGATCTGCTGCTCGACCGCGATTGCGAGGTGATGGTGGCCTGCATGCCATCGCGCGACGCCTTCGCGCGTCATCGCGACCGCATCAAGCTCACGGCCGTCGATCTGCTGCTCACCGATGAGGAAGTGGACCTGCTCCGCACACCGGGGGAGCGCTCGAGCGATCCCGCATCGACGATTGCGCCCGCGTGCCGCGTCGCCACGTTCGTATGGGGGTCGGACGAGGAGCGCGCGGGGTTCTTGTCCGCCGTGCTTGGCGAGGAGCTTCCGGCCGACCTGCTGCTGCCGCTGTTCGTGATGGCGTCGCTGGGGAAGGGGACGTTCGAGGACGTGGCGGCGTTCGGCCCGTTCGGCCCCGATCAGGACGCGCTGCTCGCCGAGCAGTACCCCTATCTCGGCATCGACTCCCGCAGCGGCCGGTTCGAGGCCGCGCCGTTCGAGGTCGAAGCCCTCGCCGGCGCGTTTGCGCGTAAGCTGGGCGCGTTGGCCGATCGGTCGTTGTTCTCCGATGCGAGCACGCTCGTCGTGCGCTTGGGCGATGCGCTCGCGATGCGCGGCGAGCACGAACGGGCCTGCGATTTCGTACGTTTGCTGGCGTCGCGCGCCCCGCGAGCGTCCTGGCTCGCGAAACACGGGGCGGCGTTGCTCGAAGCCGCTTGCCTCGTGCCGGCCTGCGAGGTGCACCGCTCCTTATCGGGCGAGACGGCGGGGAAGGGCGCTCTGCTCAGCGCCCACGAGGCGGTTCGCCGCGCGCTTCTGGGGGATCGACAAGCGGCCTGCGTTGCCGCGCGCAAGGCGGTGCGCGACAGGAACGCGCCGTCCTCCGTGCGGATGACGGGCGCGTTGGTGCTCGCGCAATGCGCGGAAGCGGACGAGCGGCGGCGCGCCGACAAGCTCGTCGTGTCGCTGCTCGCGGCCGCGGGCATCGCGGATGCGGCCGAAGCGCCCCGTGAGGCCGTCTGCGCGAAGGCGCCGGAAGATCGGGGATGGCTCGCTGCGGGATGCGTGCATGCGCAGCTGCGGAAAGCGGGCTGCCCCGAGGCTGCTCGGGTATGGCTCGATTGGCACGACGACGGCGCGCGCGGGAGCTTCCTCAAGCAGTCGGCCGCCGAAGTGCTGCGTCAAGCTGCGGCGTCGGGAGCCGGCGAGGCCCGATCGATCGAGCTCGACCGTTTGGGCGCCTTCGTGCGCAAGGAGGTGTCCCAGGCGAGCCGCGGCACGCTCGGGCTCGGCGACGCTTTGGCCGGCATCGCCTACGAGCGGGCCTGCGAGCGCGGGGCGATCGCCGTTCCCGCGCTCGACGCGCAGGCGGCCCTCGCCGTCAGGCGCATAGAGATGCGCCTGTTCTCCCAGCGCAACGCGTGCGAGCGGCTGGAGCTGGAGCGATTGGAACGCGAGCGCGTATTCGTCGCCACCCATCCCGACGCATACCGTGAAGAGGGTCGCGCGACTCGCCTGCCGAAGCTGCCGTCCTCCGTGCCCGCGCTCACCGTCAACCTGTTCGGGGGCCTCGACGTGCTGATGGGGGATGAGCGGGTGGATCCGTCGCTGTTCAGCCGCCAGAAGGTCAAGACGCTGCTCGCCCTGCTCGTGCTGCACAACGGCCGCGAGTTCTCGCGCGACAAGCTGGTGGGTCTTCTGTGGCCCGACAGCGAGATCATGCACGGGCGCAAGAACTTCTACGGCATTTGGGCGATGCTGCGCCGCGCGCTGACGCTGCCGTCGGGCGAGTGCCCCTATCTCATTCGCCAGCAGCAGGGGTTGAGACTTGACGCGAGCCTGCTGACGAGCGATGTGGCGCAGCTCGAGGACGTGTGCCGCACGCTGCTGTTCGAGCGGCCCGGATACGGCGGCTGGGCGCAGGTGTACTCGCAGGTCAACGATCGCTTCTCGGACGATCTTCTGCCCAGCGAGAACGGCAACGACGCCCTCGCGTCGCTGCGCGTGGACTACCGCAACCGCCTCGTGGACGCGCTGGTGGCCGCCTCGACGCGCCTCGTCGCTGCAGGCGAGGCCCAGGAGGGACTCTGGTTCGCCCGTGCGGCGCTCCAGCGCGACCGCTCGCGCGAAGACGCCTACATCTGCCTCATGCAGGCCCAGCTGGCCGCGGGGCAGCGTACGGCCGCTCTCGAGACCTACTTTGCCTGCCGCCGCTTCCTCACCGACGAGCTGGGTATCGACCCCTCCCTCGAAACGATGCGCCTCTATCGCAGCATCATCGAAACCGAAACCGATTTCGAGTGACGGACGGGGAACGGAATAACGAGCATAGATTGCGAAAAAGGTATATTATGGATATAATTACTATATCTTTAGGTTCAATACTGACGTTCGAATGCGATCCGAAGAAGAGCGTGGCGAACCTTCAGAAGCACGGTATCGACTTCGATGAGGCGCAGCAGCTTTGGGAGGGCATCTACATCAAGGCTCCTGCGCGGAAAAGAGGAGAGCGACGATATGCGGTGGTCGGCGTCCTGCGCGGAGTCCATTGGACGGCGATCGCGACCGATAGGGGCGACCGCATTCGAATCATCTCGGTAAGGCGAGCGACGGAACAAGAGAGGATTCGCTATGAGCAACGAAAAGATAACCTCTGAGAATCTCGAAGAGCTGTTCGACGAAGGCTGCGACGTGACCGGGTTCTTCGATTTCGATTCCGCGGTGGTGGTCGAGGGGAGAACCGAGACGAAGCGCGTCAACGTCGACATGCCCATCTGGATGGTGGAGGCGCTCGACAAGGAAGCGAAGCGCGTGGGCATCGGGCGGCAGGCCGTGATCAAGATGTGGCTCGCCGAACGTCTCGACGAGGAGGCGCGCCGCAGCGCTTGAGCCGGCGGGCTGCGGCATGCGCGGCGGATCGGCGGCGCTTGCGTTCCCGATCCGCCGCTGCGCCTCGCGCCGCGCCTTGCGTGCCCTGTGAATTTCCTTTGAGGTCAGGCGCGATATGCTAGAGT
>NZ_DBFEGU010000426.1:0-3994 GCF_048329335.1 Eggerthella sp.
GGAGCTGAAGATGTCGCCCATGCCGAATCCGCCGCCGAACAGGTCCTCGAAGTCGACGTAGCCGCCGCCTCCGTAGGGGCTGCCGCCGCCGGCCGCGCCGGGAACCGTGCCGAAGCGATCGTATGCGCTGCGCTTCTGCGCGTCGGACAGCACGTCGTAGGCCTCGTTCAGCTCTTTGAACTGGTCCTCGGCATCGGGCGCCTTGTTCACGTCCGGGTGAAGCTCGCGCGCGCGCCGACGGAACGCCTTCTTGATCTCGTCTTCGGTCGCCTCGCGGGACACGCCCAGAACTTCGTACAGATCCTTCGCCATTGTACGCTCGTTACCTTTCCTCATAGACGGCGCAGGACGCGCCGCCTCCCATGTCGTTTACACGTCCTCCAGCGCCGCGCTTGCGATGCGCACCGCCTGTATAACCTTGGAATAATCCATGCGCGTGGGACCCACCACGGCGACGACCCCCGCCGACGCGCCTCGCCCGTAGCGGCTGGCCACCACCGACACGCCCGCCAGCGCGGCCGCGTCGTTCTCGCGCCCGATGCGCACGCTGGGCGCGCCCGAGCCCTGCCGGGCGGCGTCGTCGAGGATCTGCAGCAGCACCGTGTCGTCCTCGAGCACCTGCATGACGGGCAGCAGCGCCTGGGACTGGCTGAACTCGGGCTTCGTCAGAAGCGAGCTCACGCCGAGGCGATGCGTGCGCGACGCGTCGCCTTCCTGCAAGCACGACAGCACCTCGTCCAACGCCATGCGCACGAGCGGGTCGCGGAACGCCTCCGCCATGCCCTCGCCCAGGCCGTCCTCGATCTCCTGCAGCGACTTGCCGCCCATCACCTCGGCGAGGAAGCGCTGCACGCGCGCCAGCTCGTCGGGCGACACCTCCTCGGCGAAGTCCATCTGGCGGTTGAACACCTGGCCGTCCTCGGTGACCAACACCACGAGGGCGCGGTACGGCGACAGCGAGATGAGGGACAGCTGCTTGATGTGCAGGTTCAGCACCGACGGAGCCAGCACGATGGACAGGCAGTCGGTAAGGCGCGTGAGAGCCGACGACGTCTGCTCCAGAAGCGCGTCCAGCTCGCTTGCGCTGCGGCGCAGCTGGTCCACCACAGGCCGGTAGCGCTCGTCGTCGCCGGCAAGATCGGACGCCAGCAGGTTGTCGACGAACGCACGGTAGCCGAAGTCGGTCGGAATGCGCCCGGCGGACGTGTGCGGCTGCGTGATGTAGCCGCCGTCCTCGAGGACGGACAGCTCGTTGCGCACCGTGGCCGGGCTGACGCCCAACTGGTAGCGCTCCGTCAACGTGCGCGACCCCACGGGTAGGGCGCGCGCGACGTATTCTTCGATGAGGGCGCTCAGCACCCGTTGCCTTCGATCCGAAAGCACGCTCCTCCACCTACCTCTCTCGCCAGTCGGCTTACCTGAACCATAGTAACGCATCATATTAGCAGCCGAAAGCCGAGAGTGCTAACAACAGGCGGAAATTATGGAGAAACTCGACGGGAGACGCACAAGGAGCGCGCGTGTCAGTCGGCCAGATCGAACAGGGCGCCGTACAGCTCGTTGCCGCAGAGCCAACCGCGCTCGGTGGGCCGCCAGCGGCCGCCTTCGTGCTCGACGAGCCCCTGCCGCTCCAAGTCGGCCAGCACCGTCGTCGCCTCGGGCAGCAACTCCGCGGCGCGGGCGGCGTGCTCGTCGGACACGCCCGCGGTCATGCGCATGCCCAGCATGAGGTCCTCGGCGACCATCTGGCGCGAGTCGAGGTCGTCGGTCACCTGGCCGTCCTTCACCCGCATGCGACGCTGCGCGTTCTGCGTCATCGTGGCGGCCGAACGGCCGAGACCCAGGTAGGGCACGCCCGTCCAGTACGCGATGTTGTGGCGGCATGCAAAGCCGGGGCGGGCGTAGCTGGCCACCTCGTAGCGCTCGAAGCCCTCCGAATCCAGCACGCGCGCGGCGATCTGCATGTGCGCGGCCTCCACGTCGTCGTCGGGCTCCTCCAGCTCGCCCGCCAGCACCGCGGCGTCGAAGGGCGTGTGCGGCTCGACGGTGAGCGGGTACACGCTCACGTGCGTCGCGCCGAGGCGCACGGCCTCGCGCGCGCTCGCCTCGAAGCTCTCCGCGCTCTGGCCGGGGATGCCGCACATGAGATCGACGCTCACGTTCTCGAACCGGGTGCGCGCCGCCTCGATGGCGCGGCGGGCGTCATCGGAGGAATGCGCGCGGCCGAGCGTGCGCAGAACGTCGTCGTCGAAGCTCTGCACGCCGATGGACAGACGGTTCACGCCGAGCGCCCAGATGTCGCGCACCATACGCTCGGTGAGGCTCTCGGGATTCGCCTCCATCGTGCATTCTACCTCGTCGGTGAGGTGCATCGACAGCGACAGCGTGTACAGCAGCATCGACAGGCCCGCCAGCCCCACATGGCTGGGCGTGCCGCCGCCGAGGTACACCGTCTCGACCGCCCCCAGCTCGCCCTCCTTAGCCTTGCGGCGGATCTGAAGGCTGAGATCCTCCACGTACGCTTCGATTTCGGGCGCGCCGGCGGGCACGGCCGCCGTGGCGAAGTCGCAGTAGGCGCACCGCTTCACGCAGAACGGAAGATGCAGGTACAGCGCCTTGTACGGATCGTGCGGCATGGGCGTCCCTCCCCTCACTCGTGGGCGGCGGCATGCTCGCGCGCGCACGCCAGCAGCTCGTCGAACACTTCGTCGAAATCCTCCACGGACACGCAGCCGTTGATCTTGCCGCGCGCGGCGGCGGCGCCGGGAAGGCCCGCCAGGTACCACATGGCGTGCTTGCGCATGCGCACGATGTTCCTGCCTTCACGCGCGCTGAGCAGCCGCGCGTGGCGGCGCGCGAGCGCGATGCGCTCCTCCACGGTTGGCCCGTCAGGCTCCGGCTCACCCGCAAGCGCAGCCTTGGCCTGGGCGAACAGCCAAGGGTTTCCCTCGGCGGCACGCGCGATCATCACGGCGTCGCAGCCGGTGCGCTCCGTGATGGCCACGGCGTCGGCGCCGCTTCTCACGTCGCCGTTGCCCACGACGGGCACGCTCACGGCCTCCTTCACCCGCGCGATAGCGCCCCACTCGGCGCGCCCGCGGTACAGCTGCTCGGCATAGCGCCCGTGCACGGCTATGGCGCAGGCGCCCGCGTCCTCCATCCTCCGAGCGAACTCGGGGGCGGTTTCGTCGCCCTCGGCCCACCCTCGACGGAACTTCACCGTGACGGGGCGGCTCACCGCTGCGCGCACCGCGCGCACGATGGAGGCGGCCAGCGCCGGATCCTTCATGAGCGCCGAGCCGTCGCCCTTCGACACGATCTTTCTGGCCGGACAGCCCATGTTGATGTCGAGGTAGGCCAGCGACTGCCCCATCTCGCGCTCGATCCACGCAGCTTGGGCGGCCATCGTGTCGGGCTCGTGGCCGAACAGCTGCACGGCCACCTGGTCCTCCCCCGGCGCGAGGCGCAGCAGATGCCGCGTCTTCTCGTTCGCGTAGGAAAGACCCTTGGCCGACACCATCTCGGTGTAGGTGAGGTCGGCGCCCTGCTCGCGGCAGAGCGTGCGGAACGCCTCGTCGCTCACGCCCGCCATGGGGGCGAGCAGCAGACGGCGGCTCCGGAAGAACGCGTGCATATCCTCCATGGCGCTACGAAGCCATGATCTCGGCCATGTTGACCAAGACGAACCCCAGCAGCACGACGATGCCCACGACGGCGATCAAACAGCCGCAGCCCAGCGCGAGCTTGGTGCCGCCCGACGTGGCGGCGCGCATCTCGTCCTTCGCGGCCTTCTTCTCGTCGAACGGGTCGTCCAGCCAATCGAAATCGTCTTTGCGTGCCATGCTCTCAACCTATCTGCATCAGTCGTCCACCTTCAGGATGGCCATGAACGCCTCCTGCGGAACTTCCACGTTGCCGATGTTCTTCATGCGCTTCTTGCCGGCCTTCTGCTTTTCCAGCAGCTTGCGCTTGCGGCTGATGTCGCCGCCGTAGC
>NZ_DBFEGU010000427.1:0-9743 GCF_048329335.1 Eggerthella sp.
GTGTAGCCTGCGGTCATGCCCGCGAGGATGAACAGGTAGATCACGACGAAGCTCGCCCACGCCCCGGGATCCTCTGCTGGGAGCCACTGGCCCAACCACGCGCACAGCGCGAGCACCGGCAGCAGGCACGCGCCGAAGCCCGCGATGCGCGCCGGGTAGGGAAGCTTCTTGATCAGCGCGCCCGTGAACCAGATCGCTTGGAGTGCCGCCATGCCGAAGGCGGCGCCGTACAGGCTTGCCGTGAGGTTGAGGCCGTAGCTGGGCCCGGCGAACAGGTAGCCCATGGCGAGGAACCAGGCCATCATCACGGTGAAGACGATGCAGACGGCGGTTGCGGTTTGTGCGATGATCTTTTTCATGAGGTGCTCCTTTGCATGGAGAATTGAGTTGCGGAAGGGTTGCGATGCGGCAGCGGGGCGGATCGGCTCACAGCCCCAGCTTGCGCTTGATGGCGGGCGCGTACTGGCGCGAGACCATCACCGATTCTCCGTTGTCCAGCAGCAGCTGCAGTCGCGCGTTGATGGCCGGGCGGATGGCAACCACGTGGTCGAAGTTCGCCAGCAGCTGCTTGGATGCGCGTACGAATTCGGTGCCGGCCAGCTTGTCCTCCAGCTCATACAGCCGAAGCGGCGTGCGGTACACCGCGTCCTCGGTGTAGAGGAACGTGCGTCCGTCGACCGTCTCGACATAGCATATCCCGTCGATGTCGAGGCGGTACGTGGCTCCGTCGCGCTCGCCGGTCAGCTTGCGCTCGAAAGCGTTCAGCCCGGCGACGATGCGTTGCACGCGCTCGTCGATGCGCGGGCACGATACGGCCACTTCGATATCGGCGAGCCGAGGGTCCTCGGTGATGGTGACGTTCATGGGCGTGCCTTCCCTTGGTGAGCGGGTGGTTGGCCAACGTCGTCAGTATGCCGAATGCGTTCGGTGCGCACAAGGCGACAGCGACCGAGTTGCATTCCGACGCGCTCCAGTTGCACCGGCGCGCGCTCTCTTGGTATGATGCCCGTGCGAAGGTGAAAACACGGTCCGGTCGGTAGTCCGGACGCGAACCCTATGCCGCGCTCGACGCGTCAACGGCTTCGTCAGTAACCTGCCTCCTTGGTTGTCCGTCCTTCGCGCAGCAACCACATACAAGGAGGAGCAACCATGCAGGTCACCACTTCGATCACGCTGACCGTGCTTCATGACGGTCAATTCTGGATCGGCATATTCGAGCATGCGGACGAAGGCCGCTACGGCGCATGCCGCGTCGTGTTCGGCGCCGCCGAACCCACCGATGTAGAGCTGGTAGCGTTTATCGTGCGGCGATGGACGACGCTTGCATTCGATATGGCGGCCGATCCGTCTGCGACAGCGGATGCCGTGCTCTCCCATGCGAACCCGAAGCGTCGTCAGCGCGAGGCGCGCAAGCTCGTGGAGCGAGCCGGCGTCGGCACGAAAGCCCAGCAGGCCATGAGCATCAGTTACGAGGCGCGCAAAATCGAATCCAGAGCCTTGGCCCGCGAGGCTCGCCAAGCGCAAGCCGAGCGTCGATTCGCTCTCAGGCGGCAGAAACGAAAGCAGAAGCATCGCGGAAGGTAGAGGCCCGGAATCCTCATTCTCCCTTGATGCTCTGCGTGGCGTGCCGCTTCCCGCGCTGCGACGCGAGAGGTCATGCGAAGGGACGCGCGCTGGCGGTCGTTTTGCGTCCTTACCCGTATATATCAGGGGAAATATCTTTCATGCACGGTATACTCAAAGCAAACGCCCCAAGAGGGCGCGGCAAAAAGGAGGATGACATGCAGCCACCCTCGACACTGCTTCTCTCCACCGGGGAGTTTGCTCGGATGTGCAACGTCAGCAAGGAACTGCTCATCCATTACGACAAGGTCGGTTTGTTGAAGCCGAAGGTAATCGGCAAGAACGGTTACCGCTACTATTCGCTCAAGCAGCTGTACCTTATGGACGCCATTCGGTTCTTCCTCGATACGGGCATGTCCATGAAAGAGGTGAAGACCTATCTCGATAACCGTACCACCGACCTCTTCCTCGAGGCCACGCAGGCGGGCATCGAGAAGATGAAGAAGCAGCGCGATGTGTTGGACGCGCGCATTGGGATGATCGAGAAGATGCGCTACATCACCCAGCGCGCTTTGCTGTTCCCGAAGGATAAGCCGAGACTGTCGTTCTGGGATGAAACGTGGCTCATCACGACCGACGTAAAGCCTGAGCGCACGCAGCAGGCGTTCGCCCAGGCCGTGAGCGAGCATGCCGAGTTTTGCAAATCGTCTGCCGGCGTGACGAAGTTTCCCCTGGGTCGTATCGTGCACTTTCCTTGTTCCGATCACCCTGAAGACTTCGTCTACACGAAGCTCATCACCTGGATCTCGCCCCCTTCCCACCCCGCGCTTCTGGAGGGTCGTCTGGCGTGCAAACCGCGGGGCAATTACGCGGTCATTCTTCATAGGGGCGGCACGAGCACGGTTGCGCGATCCTATGCCAAGCTGCTTGACTACGTCAAAGAAGAGGGTCTCGATCTCGTGGGGCCGGTGTACGAGTTCGATATGAACTCGTATCTCATGTCCGACTCTGCGGACGACTACCTGTTGCATATCTCGGTGCTTGTCGATATGTAAGCCGCCCGACGCGAAACCGCCCGCGATCCGTTCGACGGATCGCGGGCGGTTCTTCGTGCGCGAGCGGGCCTTCTAGGCGCTCATGCGCTTCGTCTCTTGGATGAGCTCGTGCACCACGGAAGGCTCGGACAACGTGGAGATGTCGCACAGATCCTCCGTCTCCTGCGCGGCGATTTTACGCAGGATGCGTCTCATGATTTTACCGCTGCGCGTTTTCGGCAGCGCGTTGGCGAAATGGATGACATCGGGCGTGGCGATGGGCCCGATGCTCTCCCGTACGTGCACGAACAGGCGGTCGCGCAGGTCGGCGTCGATGACCGTTCCCTCTTTGACGGTGATGTAGGCATAGATGCCCTCGCCCTTCACCGAATGCGGGTACCCTACGACGGCTGCTTCTGCGACCTGCGAGTACGAGACGAGCGCGCTTTCAACTTCGGCCGTGCCGATGCGGTGGCCCGACACGTTCATCACGTCGTCGATGCGACCCGTGATCCAGAAGTAGCCATCCTCGTCTCGATAGGCGCCATCGCCCGTGAGGTAGTAGCCGGGGGTGGGGAAGTACACGTCTTTGTGAGCCTTCGCGTTGCCGTACACGCCCAGCATCATGCCCGGCCATGGCCTCGTCAGCACGAGACTGCCGCGCTCGCCGGCATCGGCCTCGGCTCCGTCCGCTCCGATGACCCTCGGTTCTATGCCGAAGAACGGTAGCGCCGCCGATCCTGGCTTCATGTCCACTGCGCCGGGTATCGAGGTGATCATGATGCCGCCCGTCTCGGTTTGCCACCACGTGTCGACGATGGGGCACATGCCGTGACCGACGGTGGAGTAGTACCACATCCAAGCCTTCGAGGTGATGGGCTCGCCTACCGAGCCGAGCAGCCGCAAGGTCGAGATGTCGTGCTCGTTCACCCAGCGGTCGCCGTCTTTCATCATGGAGCGCACTGCGGTCGGGGCCGTGTACAGGATGTTGACGCCGAACTTCTCAACGATCTCCCAGAAACGGTCGGGCTTGGGGAAGTTGGGCACGCCTTCGAACATGAGCGACGTCGTTCCGTTCGACAACGGCCCGTACACGAGGTAGGAATGACCGGTGATCCAGCCGGCGTCGGCCGTGCACCAGAAAATGTCATGCTCTTTGAGGTCGAACACGTACTTCGAGGTGAGGGTGGCGTAAAGCAGATAGCCGCCGGTGCCATGCAGGATGCCCTTCGGTTTCGCCGTGCTGCCGCTCGTGTAGAGGATGAACAGGGGATCGTTCGCTCCCATCCGCTCCGGCTCGCATTGGGGCGCCTCGGGAGCAAGCACGTCGTCCCACCAGAAATCGCGCCCCGCCTTCATGGCCGTGCGTTTCTCGATGCGGCGTACGACGACGCAGCTCTCGACCTGGGGGCACATGTCAAGGGCTTTATCGCAGATTTCCTTGAGTCTCAGGATCTTGCCCGAACGGTATCCGTAGTTTGACGTGATGACCACCGTGGCACCCGAGTCGACGATGCGATCCTTCAGCGATTCGGCGCTCAGGCCGCTGAACACCACGCAGTGGATAGCGCCGATGCGAGCGCACGCCAGCATGCTGATCGCGAGTTGGGGGACCATGGGCATGTACAGCACCACGCGATCGCCCTTTCGCACGCCGAGGCGGCGGAGCATGTTCGCCGCCTTGCACACCTCGCGATGCAGACGCTGGTAAGTGTAGACGTCCACCTCTTCGGTGGGCTCGCCCTGCCAGATGAGCGCGGCTTTGTTCCTGCGCGGCCCGTTCAGGTGGCGATCGATGCAGTTGCAAGATGCGTTAAGCTCCCCGCCGCGGAAGTAGCGCACGAACGGCTCATCCGAGTCGAAATCGTATTCCTCGACGGCGTCCCACGGTTTGAACCAGTCAAGGTGCTCGGTGGCCATATCGGCCCAAAAAGCCTCAGGATCGGCGATGGAGCGGCTGTACATGGCGTCGTAGTCCTGTCGGCTTTTGATGAGGGCGTTGTAGCTGAATTCGGGCGAGGGCTCGATGGACGTTTCGTTTTGGAGCATTTGTCTGATGAAGGCGTTGCGGGTGTTGCGGTTCATTGAGGACTCCCTTCTGCGCGGACGCGAGAAATCGAAAAGGATCAGGCCACCATCGGGTAGTGGTCGGGGGCGCAGGCGCCGATGCTCGACAGCAGGTCGGGACGGCGATGCGCGAGGTGGGCGCAAGCGTCTTCGAGCAATACGGTCTCATGGATGCTCGTGCAGGAGTACAGAGCCTCGCACAGCGCGCCTACCGAGGTGACGTCGCAGTGGGAAGGCCAATCGTAATCGCTCATGTCCATGAGCGCGACTGCGAAGGCGATGAGGCTCTTCTCGCTCAAACAGGCGACGAGGCGCTGCGCGCCGCGAACGTCGAGGGGCGTGCGATCGCATAGCTCGTCGATGCGGTGCAGCGCGTTTCTCCTGACGAAGCTGGGACCGTTGCCGGCGGCGATGGCAAGCAGGAGGTCGATGTCGTCGATGGAAGATACGGCTACGATCTTGGCTACGCGGCTCACGTCGACGTTCGAGAGAAAGGCCATAAGCTCGGGGTCGCGCATCTCGCTCAGCGCCGTGCGCAGAGCCTCGCCGCGGAGTTTCCCGATGGAAACGGCCTTCCGGGCGCTGACTGCGTCGAGCAGTTCGTTCGAGGTCCAGAGTTTCCGTACGCTCATCTCTTTGTTCGCTACCTTCATTGTCGTCCTCCTCTTCGTTCGATGGGAATGGGGATCGGATTCGCGCGGTGACGTACGGCCATCATGGGGGCTGTAACGATTACAGGGTCAACGAGCGCACGGCGACTATGCCCGCGATTGGCGGGTTCTCGGCTGCGAACGGCGATTTACATGCTTAGAACAGGCTCGTCTGCGCTCCCATAGGTTGGGAGGGCTTGTAGGCGGCGATGATGTCGGACATGCGCCAAAGCAGGCCGTGCTGCTTGCACAGCGAGCGGAAGAGGGCGCGGTTCTCGGTTGCGCGGGGGCTGTTGCAGAAGTATCGGTCGCCGAATGCCGCGCGATAGCGCTCGGGCAGCGTGGGATCCACGGCTGCGATGCGGTCGAGGAAGTGGTCGCGCTGGCGGTCGCGCATGGTGACGCCCGTCATATGGTAGACGAACCGCGCGCCAGCCGCTGCCGCGCCTTCCACCACGCCGCGCACCGTGGCATCGTCGTCCGTCACAAACGGCAGCGTCGGCGTGAATAGCACGCCGCAGAACACCCCGGCGTCCGCCAGCTCGGCCAGCGCGGCGAAGCGCTCGCTAGGCGAGGGCGCGTGCGGTTCGATGATGCGCGCCAGCTGGTCGTCGGCCGTGGTGACGGTGATCTTCGCGATGGCCCCGCCCGCCGCTCCGATGGCGCTCAGCACGTCGATGTCGCGCGTGATAAGCGCGCTCTTCGTGTCCACCGACACGCCGAAGCCGAATTCCTCGATCAGCTCCAACGCACCGCGCGTCACGCGCAGAGTGCGCTCGAACGGGTTGTACGTGTCGGACATGGCGCCGACGCCCACGATGCCTCGCACGCGGCGGCTGCGCAGTTCGCGCCGCAGGATGGCCAATGCGTCGAACTTGACGCTCACCTGGTCGAAGTCGTCGATGCGGTAGCATTCGCTTCTGCTGTCGCAGTAGATGCAGCCGTGCCCGCAGCCGCGGTACAGGCTCATGTTGTCGTCGATGCCGAACCATTCGTTGCCGCCCGCGCGCACTTTCTGGAGGATCGAGCGCGCGCGGACGACGGGGCAGGGCGCGGCGGCAGAGGCCGCGTCGCTCATGCGGACGCGGGCTTCACGGGATGGCGGATCACCGTCTTGAGGTTCTCCGGCTTGGTGCGGCGCGGATCGCCCAGGTAGATCTCGTGGTGCAGGCGCACTGCGGGCACGCCTCCGTGCGCATCGAGCGCGTCCAGCATGGCCTCGCTGCTCGCTGGGTTCGCGATGTCGTCGACCATCCTGGACGCGGCGACGAACTCCTCCATCTGCGCGATGGTGGCGGGCTCGTCGTCGTACGGTCCCTTGTGCATGATCTGCGCGCACGGTCCTTCGGCGAACCGCACGAGGCGGGCTCGCCGCAGATCGAGCTCGGGCTTCTTCGCCGCGACCTGCTCGGCGGCCCAGGCGAACACTTCGGGCGTGACGAAGTCGGGCTGGCGGATGAGCGAGATCCAAGAGAGCGCGTCCTTGTCCAAAATGCGCTGCCCGTCGAACGCTTCGTCGCTTGTCCACCACAGGCCTTCAAGCGGAGGCACCGTGTAGTCGAAGTAGCCGTCGGGCTGCCAGGCGCCCATCTTCGACATCTTGATGGTGTACGAGAAGGCGTACAGCAGGCCCATCGCACCGGCGTACGAGCCGTTTTCCTCGTTCGGGTTGCCCGTGCCGGCCACCGCGATGAAGCTCATGGGCGGCACGTCGATGAGCTCGGGCTTGGTCTTCGGCAGGTAGAGGTCCTTGTACTCTTTCTTGAAATCGAACGCCATGCTTCCTCCTTCAGTTCCCGTCGGCTTACTCGGCGATCTCGCGCTGCAGCTTCTTCGTGAGCTTGCCGAGCACGAGGCTGTACGAGTGATCGCACAGGTCGCGTAGCAGCTCGTCGGGCACATCGCCGATCCAGTCGTGTCCCATCGGGGCTCCTCGTCGGTTTAAGGTCTCGAGCCAGTATGACAGGTGCGGCGGTCCCGCGCACGCGAGACCGCCTCCGCGACGGGCGCGTTTACCTGAGCGCTACGAACACGTCGATGTCGGCGCAGGACATGTCCTCGCCGGGCAGGTACGCCTCGAAGTCCACGGTGAACGCGCGCTGCGCCCCCAGCTCCTCGTCGGCCCAGATCTCCTCCCAGGCTTTCTGGACGCTGGTCACGCAGTCGCCGCCGCGGATAGCGATCTTCGCGTAGCGGCCTGCGGCGATGGTCTGCGCCTCCATGCCCTCGGGCGCCTCGGCGGGCGTCTCGCAGCCCACGAGCAGCTCGTAGCTCATGTCGCTCATGTCGTAGCCGTAGTACAGCGCGAAGCAGCCGTAGGGCACGACGCGCACCTCGGAGATGGTACGATCAAGGCCCTCGCCCATGAAGCGCTGCCACAGCTGGCCGATGACGGTCGTTTCCTCGGGCGAGTTGTTGGACGTGCGGACGGTGGGACCGACGATGGTGCGTGCGGGAAGCTCGACGATTTCGTAGTGCATGGTTTCGTGTCCTTTCGTTGGATATGCTGACTAGGACACGATACCGAACAGAACCGGACAGGGCATGTCCGGTTTTACGAGAAAGATGCCGTGCGCGCTCGTCGGGTAGGAGCGTTGCCAAACCGGGCGTTTTCTGCCATCTTGTCGCAAGCCTATGACCAGGTGAAACAGTATGTTTCTCCTGGTCAGAAGCGTGGTAAAAAACGACCGTATTGGTAATGTGGCTGCCCCGACTGCCCCTCGCGGCGCGGTTCGCGTTGCAAGTTGATGGCGTTTTCCGAGGCGGCGCCCACTTGTGCTATCCTGTTCCGCTGCGAAGCAACCGATCGAGCGAAATGCGGGCCCATGGAATTCAGAACGCTGCACTTGGAAGATAAAGCCGCCGTCAACGACGTGCTCCTGCCCCTCGGCCGCAACGATTCCGCGCTCGGGTTCGCCAACCTCTACTCGCTTACCGAGAAGTACGGAACGCAGATCGCGCTCGAGGACGGCGTGCTCTACGTGCGCCAGCTCGATCGCATCCCCGGCGCCGTCGCGTACTATCCGCCGCTGGGCACGCTCGACATCGCCGACGACGTGCGCACGCTCGTGCGCGAGGCGCAGGACGAGGGCCGCACGCCGCGCCTCGTCGGCCTGTCGCTCGAGGAGAAGGACCGCCTCGAGGCCGACCTGCCGGGTGCCTTCGAATTCTCTTCCGACCGCAACTTCGCCGACTACCTCTACCTTACGAAGACTATCGCGGCTTACGAGGGCCCGGGCCTGGCGAAGAAGCGCCGAGAGACGAACAAGTTCTTCCAGCTGTACGGCAGCGAGGCGTCCTTCGAGCCCATCGCCCTCGACCATATGGACGAGCTGCGCGCCTACCAGCAGGTTTGGTTCGAGACGAGCCGCCGTCGCGGCACCGACGAGCACCCCCTCGAGCTGGAGCATCGGAAGATCCTGCTCGATATGAACCACTTCGAGGAGCTCGACCTCGAAGGCATCCTCTTGCGCATCGGCGGCACCGTCGAAGGCTACGCATACGGCAGCGTGCTGCCCGGCGGCGCGTTCGACGTTATGGTGCTCAAGGGCAACCTCGACTTCCGTTTCGTATGGCGCGCCCTTCTGCGCGAGCTCGCGCGCTACTGCGTCGACAAGGCGACCTACCTCAACCTGGAAGAGGATCTCGGCCTGCCCGGCCTGCGCGAGAACAAGCTGAGCTACCAGCCCTGCGCCCTCATGGAAAAGTACCAAGGCCGCTTGCTCTAGCGCTGCCACAGCAGAAGAATTGCGCAAGGTCGGTGAATCGTCGCGCGACCGTCGAGTCGCCGTGAGGGCGTCGTCGCCCGATGCTGATTCCTCGCCGGCTTTTCGGACGGGCTCGTTGTCGGAACTTTTTCGTCGAGGCAGTTCGCTAGAGGGGGAGGAGGGATATTCCGCCTGACGTCGCATGGCGTCCCTAAAGTCGAGCGCCCCGGTTTCGGCCGGGGCGCTCGACTGTAGCAGGAACGAGGGGAGCTATTTGAGGATGCGTCGTGTGGCGAGCGCGGCGCCTGCGATCGCGGCGATGCCGGCTGCTCCAAGCGCCACGCCGAGCGGCGCGTTCGTGGTGCCGTCGCCCGTCTGGCTGAGCTTCGAGGTTTTTGCGGCTGTTTCGTTGCCGTTCTTCTCGTCTCCGTCGGCCTTGGGCAGGTTGACGGGCTCCTGCGCAGGGGCGGTTGGCTCTTCAAGGGAGGGCTTGCTGCTGTTCGCCACTTCTTTCGTCGGCTCTTGCAGACCTGATCCCGGCGTCGTTTCCGGGCTTTCGGGCGGCGTCGTGCTCTCCGGAGGCTTTGTTTCCTCGGGCGGCGTCGTTTCGGATCCAGCGGGAGGCGTCGTGTTCTCGGGGTTCGACGGCGATGCAGGCGGAGTTGGAGCCGCGCTGTCTCCGTCCGGCTTCGGGGTTTCGTCGGGATCGGCCTGTCCGGCGC
>NZ_DBFEGU010000428.1:0-5700 GCF_048329335.1 Eggerthella sp.
ACGCGCGGGGCTCGCCCGCGCGCCGCGCGTCGCGCAGAAGCGCCGACTGGGCGCACCCGGCCGACGTGACGCGGTGCAGGGGCACGTAACCTTCCTCCGCCCGCTCTCCGCTGGCCACGTACACCGCAGCCTCCTCGGGCACCTCGACCACCTCCACGAGGCTGTCGCGATCGGCGATGAGGCCCTCGGACAACAGGTAGCCCACCGCCAGCTCGGACAGCCCGAAGGGGCTTCCCTGGCTCACGGCCACAGGCACCTCGTTCAGGAAGATGCGGATGGGCCGCTCGGCCGACTCGCGCTTCGCGGGCTCGGGACGCTCTACGATGGCCATCGTCCTACCTCTGCGCTTCCGCGGCGGCATCGGCGGCCGCGCGCTGGTACGCCACGAGGTCGAGCTTCGCCATGACCACGTCCTCCACTTCGAACGAGAACGGCGCAAGCGCGTCCTCCTCGTACACGGTGCGCGTGTAGCCGCCGCATTCGTCGCAGGTGGCCAGGCGGTGCGCCTCGTCGCCCTCGAGATTGAAATAATGCAGACGGCTCTGGTTCTGCGTGCCGCAGCGCACGCAACGCACGCGCTCGAACTCCCACGCGCAGCCGCACTGGGCGCACCACAGGCGCTTGGCGCGTCCCTGCCCCGCAGGCGCGCCGCTCACCTGCGCCACCGCAGCTTCGCCGCCGCACACGGGGCAGCGCACGCTATGCGGCTCGTCGGCACCCGCCTCCCGAAGCGCCCGCTCGACGGCCGTCGCCGGACCCTCTAGAAACGCGCGCAGGGCCAGCGCCGCCGCCATCGCGCCGATGCGGGCCGCGTCCTCGTCCATGCCGTCGTCCTCGAGCAGCTCGACGAACGACTCCACATAGGCAGCCGGGTTGCAGCCGGCGAGCACGAGGTCGCTTGCGGCGACCATGCGCTCCCAGCTCGTGCGCGAGAGCGCCTCGCTCGTCGACGCCGCGAACCCGCCGCGCGCAGCCAGCACTTCGGCCAGCCGCTCCATCGCGCCCGCCAACGCGGCGGCCTCGATCTTCACCGGAGCATGGGAGAGCACCGGCTCCCCGTGGCGCGCCCACGTTTTCAGGCTATCGGCGTCGGGCACTTCGTAGCCGAGATCAACATGGGAGGCCGCCTCGGCCTGAACCCCCCACAGCTCGCGGAAGAACGCGAGCCGCGAGACGTCGCCCTCGTCGAGGTTCGTACGGTACGCGGCGATGGCCGCATCGATCGCTTTGAGGTTCATGGATTCCTTTCCTATCTGAACGGGCGGAACGCCCTTTTTGTCATCCTGAGCGCAGGCCGGAGTCGAAGGATCCCGCGCGGCGATAGCCGCGGCGCTTCCAGCTGGCGCCGCGCGGGATCCTTCGACTCCGCGCTTCGCGCTCCGCTCAGGATGACAACCCGGGAGCGTCCGGTCGGGTTACCCATCCGGCGCCCGTGCCGCCGCGATTCGCGGCGGCACGAACGGGTCGCCGCGCTTTTACTTCGTCTTCTCCACCACGTTCTCGCCCGTGGCGATCTCCTTGCGGGCCCAGTGACCCCAGTGGTACAGGGCGTCGGACTCGGACACCGTGCCGTCGCCGAACATGAGCTTCGCCGTGCCGCGGTACGGCTGGAAGATGCCGGCGCCCAGGAAGATGTGCGCCAGGCCGAACACCGCGATCAGCAGAAAGCCTATGTCGTGCAGGAACAGGGTCACGCCGTGCACGCCCGCACCGAAATCGAACAGCGTCGTGCCCAGCAGAAGGATGATGCCCGTGATGCCCATGAGCGCTCCGGCGAACCACAGCATGCCGTCGGCGAAACGCTGGCCGCTCTTGACCTCGCGCTGGTCGGGCATGTGGATCCACTTGGCCATGAACAGGTACGGGAAGAACAGCATCATCCACTTCTTGTCGTCGGAATCCCAACGATCGAACAGGTTCTTGAAGATGTGCGCCACGCCCTTCGGAGCCAGCAGGGCGCTGATCAGCGGCACCGCGACGAACACGACGCCGATGATGCGATGCGACATGCGAATGGCGAACACCGTGTCCGCGCCGACAGCGGCCGCGAGGGCCGGAACGAACACGAACAGGCCGGAGATGCACAGCAGGATGCACGCCGCGATGGTGATGCCGTGCGTCAAGCGCGCCTGCAGCGAGTGGCGCTTGATGTAGCGTTCCTTGCCACTGGCTGCCATGCTTGCCAAGAACGCCTGGTTCTTGGCGGCTTCCTCAGCGGAAACCTTGACGGGTCCCTTGCTCATCGGTTGCCTCCCTTCTTGCCCGGAAGGTTCTCGGTGATATGCTCCATCACCGTCTCCTCGTCCTGGCCGTCACCGTGCTTGACGACCTCTCCGGTGTCGACGGAGATCGTGTCGTCCGTCTCGGGGTTGTACGCCAGCTTGTCGCGCTTGTAGCCGATGCCCAGCACGAACATGGCCGCCAAGCCGGCAACCGTGAGGCCCGTGACGGCGCCCGTGACCGGCTTCATGATCTGGGTCAGGCCGACCATCGGGTTGACCTGCGGGTCGACGACCTGGCCGTGCGCTTCCACGCCGTGCTTCAGCACCTGGATCACGTGAAGGCCGCCCACCTCGTCCTCACCGTACAAGGCGGCGTCCGCATAGCCCTTGCCGTGCAGGTAGTCCACGCGTTCCCGGGCGATGGAAAGCATCTCCTCGCGATCGCCGAACATGAGCGCCTGCGGTTGGCAGGTGGTCACGCACGCCGGAGCCAGGCCCTGCTCGACGCGGTCGAGGCATCCGGTGCACTTGTTGATCTTGCTCGTGTCGCCGTGGTATTGCGGCACGTCGAACGGGCAGGCCGTGGAGCAGTACCTGCAGCCGATGCACTTGGACTCGTCCACGCTGACGAAACCGGTGGCCTCGTCCTTCTTCAGCGCCCCGCCAGGGCAGATGGTGGCGCAGGGGGCGTCGGTGCAGTGCTGGCACGAGCGGCGCCCGAAGGCCCACTTCACGCCCTTGTCGCCGCCGGCCTCCTCATGGAAGCTGATCAGCAGGCGCGTGTCGCCGTTCAAATCCATCGGGCTTTGGTACGAGCCCGTGGAAGGGTTCCCGTTCTTCTCGAGGGTGGACGGCAGGCCGTTCCAGCACTTGCAGGCCACCTGGCAGCCGCGGCACGCGGTGCAGCGGGAGGAGTCGAACAATATGGCTTTCTCACTCATAGCTCACCCCTCCTATGCCTTCTCGATGTCGACGAGGAACGCCTTGTACTCGGGCACCCAGCAGTTCGGGTCGCCCACGTTCGGCGGCAGGTCGTTGACGATGTCTCCGGTGGCGAAGTCGCCCGCCCAGCCGAAGTGGTGCGTCATGCCCACCTGGTGCACGGTCTCGCCGTTCACCTTGAACGGCTTAAAGCGAGGCGTGACCAGCGCCATGACCTCGACCGACCCGCGGTTGTTGAACACGCGGACGCGCTCGCCGTTCTCGATGCCCTTTTCGGCCGCCAGTTCCACCGACATCTCGACGAACTGCTCGGGCATGGCCTCGTTGAGGGCCGGGCACGTGCGGGTCTGGCCGCCGGTCTGCCAATGCTCGGTGACCGAATAGGTGGTCACCGCGATGGGGTACTGGCTGCGGTCGCCGCGCTTGACCGACTCGAACTCGGCGAAGCGCACGCACGGCGAGTTCTGCCGTCCGTTCAGCTTGTTGTCCGCCGGGCTCTCGAAGGGCTCGTAGTGCTCGGGCAAAGGACCGTCGCCCATGCCGTAGCTCTCCAGGCGCGCGTTCTGCTCCCACAGCATCATGAACGCCTTGTTGTTGGGCGGCACGGGCGTGCCGTTCGACACGGCCACGAAGTCGCCGACGTCGTTCTGCACCCACTTCTCGCCCGTCCATTCGACCAGCACCCGGTTCGGGTTCCAAGGCTTGCCTTCCAGGTCCGCCGAGGCGCGGTTGTAGATGATGCGACGGTTGAGCGGCCAGGCGAACGACCACTTGGGATGCAGCCCCAGCCCCGTCGGGTCGTCGGCGACGCGGCTGCCGATGGCCTGCTCGGCCGGGTCGAGCGGAGCGTCGTTGTTGGCCCAGAAGCCGGTGTAGATCCACATGCCGCAGGCCGTGGAGCCATCGGCCTTGAGGTTCGCGAACGTGCTCAGCAAATCGGGCGCGCCGTTCTCGAAGCCGCCCTCGGCGTAGTTGTAGCCGTTGAGGGCCCAGGCCACGGGGCGCGGGTCGATCTTGCCGTCAACGTAGTAGTCCCACTTCGTGTTGACGACGGGCTCGGGAGCCACGCCGTCTTCCTTCTTGTACAGGTCGACGATGGCCTTCCACAGCACGTCGCAGATCTCGTAGTCGGGCTTGGCGTCTTCCCACGGCTCGACGGCCTGGTAGCGCCACTGCAGCCAGCGGCCGGAGTTCAGGATGGTGCCCGGCTTCTCGTAGATCAGCGCCGCGGGCAGGAAGTACACCGTGGTGTCGATGTCGGCGGCGTTCATGTCGGGGGCCTTCCAGAAGGTGGCGGACTCCGTCTCCACCCAGTCGGCCACCACGAGCCAGTCGAGGTTCGCCATGGCGCGGCGCACGTTGCTCGCGTTCGGCGCCGAGTGGCAGGGGTTCATGCCCCAGTTGAAGTAGCCCTTGATGATACCCTGGCTCATCAGCTCGAACGAGCCGATGATGGAGTAGTCGGGGCTCTTCGGCACCTTCGGCCACCAGTCGTAGCCGTAGTCGTTCTCCACGGTGGCCGCGTCGCCGAACCATTCCTTCAGCGCGGAGACGATGAACTTCGGCTTGTTGGTGTAGTAACCGTCCGCGTACGTCTCCTTCTCGCACCATTTGCGCAGAGACGGCGTGCCGTACTCGGTGGGCCAGTTCAGGTAGCCGGGCTGGTTCGCCACGAGCATGCCCATGTCGGTGGCGCCCTGCACGTTCGGCTCGCCGCGCAGCGCGTTCACGCCGCCGCCGGCCACGCCGACGTTGCCCAGCAGAAGCTGCAGGATGCCCATGGAGCGGCAGTTCTGCGCGCCGTAGGTGTGCTGCGTCTGACCGAGCGCGTACAGGATGGTGCCGGACTTGTCGGGAGCGCCGGTGGCCGCGTAGGTGGCGTACACCTTCTCCAAAAGCTCCTTGTCCATGCCGCACGTGGCGGACACGGTGTCCAGGTCGTAGCGTGAATAGTGCTTCTTCATCTGCTGGAACACGCACATCGGGTCCTGCAGGGTCATGTCGCGCTTCGGCACTTCGACGGTGGGAGGCGTGAACTCGGGCACGCCCTCGGCCTTGGCCCAGGCGTAGGCGCCGCCCTCCGAGGTGTCCCACTCCTTCGTGGACTCTACCTGGTAGTGCCAGGTCTTCGCGTCGTAGGTGGCGCTGTCCTTGTCGAAGCCCGAGAAGATGCCCGTCTCCACATCGAAGGAGTACTCCTCGTCCAACAGGTAGGACGCGTTCGTGTAGTTCAGCACGTACTCGTGCTGCCACAGGTCGTGCTCGAGAATGTAGTTGAACAGACCGCCGTAGAAGGCGATGTCGGTGCCCGAGCGGATAGGACAGTAGATGTCCGCCATCTCGGCCGAGCGCGTGTAGCGCGGGTCGACGACGATCCACGTCGCGCCGTTGTCGAGCGCCCTCTGCACCCACTTCGACGAAACGGGGTGGTTCTCGACGTTGTTGGAGCCGATCGTCAAGATGACGTCGGCGTTCTGCATGTCGCAATAGTGGTTCGTCATCGAACCGCGACCGAATGTTGCTGCCAGACCGGCAA
>NZ_DBFEGU010000429.1:0-3765 GCF_048329335.1 Eggerthella sp.
GGTGCTCCAGGCAGTTTCGCTGCCCCTCCGGCAGCGGTCCGAATTTCGCGCGCGCCTCTTCGAAGATGTCGAGCGCCGCATGGATGGCCGCATCGCCGATGGCGTGGATACGCACGGGGAAGCCTTGTTCGGCTGCGGCAAGCACGTAGCGTCGCATGATCTCGGGATCTACCGTGGGTCGGCCGCAATCGCCTTCGACGTGCGCGTTCGCGTACGGTTCGGTCACCCAGGCGGTATGCTGGCTCGACACGCCGTCGAAGAACTGCTTGAAACCGGGTGCCTGCAGGCACGGACCCGTGTAGCGCGCACGCATGTCCTCGAAGCGGCTCATGTCGTCGAGCAAGGTGGGGAAGAGGTGCACGCGCGCGGTCAGCTCGCCGCGCTCCAGCAGGGATGCGTGCACGTCGTCCCGGATGAAGTCGAGCCCCGGATGGGCCATGAGCGACATGTCGCATACGCTGGTCACGCCGTTCTCGGCCAGCCGCGCGAAGAAGCCGCGGTAAGCGTCGGCCACCTCCTCGTCGGTGAACGACCCCATGATCTGCGGCATCAACTCCATGGCGGCCGCCTCGCGCACGATGCCGGTCAGCTCGCCTGTCTCGTCGCGGTCGTAGGAGCCGCCTGCCGGCGGCACGCTGTCGCGCGTGAGCCCCAGCTCGTCGAGCGCGGCCGAGTTCAGCCACAGCGTGTGCGCGTCTCCCGAGTACAGCGCCACGGGACGCGTGGGGAACGCTTCGTCCAGCGAGCGCTTCGACGGCAGCACTGGCGGGTTCCAGCGGTATTCGCGCCATCCTTGTGCCAGAAGCCAGCCGTTCGGCCGGTCTTTCGCGAACGCTTGCATGCGCGCCACGCAGTCGGTCTCGCTTTC
Organism: Eggerthella sp.; assembly: GCF_048329335.1. Lineage (NCBI taxonomy): Bacteria > Bacillati > Actinomycetota > Coriobacteriia > Eggerthellales > Eggerthellaceae > Eggerthella > Eggerthella sp. Next base: position 869 of record NZ_DBFEGU010000429.1, read on the forward strand.
GCCCAGGAACATGGTCGCCAAGGGCGAGGAATACACGGCCGAATGGAAGAAGTGCAGGTGCGAGTCGTGAAATCCCGGAACCACGAGCGCGTCTCCGAAGTCGTGCACCTCGGGCGCGCCCCCGCCTGCGTTCGCCTCGAGCGCGAAGGCGCGCACGTCCTCGCGCGATCCGACGGCGACGATACGATCGCCCGCGACGGCGATGGCCGCAGGTCGGGCGACGTCGCCGACTCCTGTGAACACGTTTCGGCTCTCGATGATCAGATCGATGCGCATGTGATGCTCCCTTCTATCGCGGCTGCGGCGCTACGGCAGCTCGAAACGGTACTCGTCGCCGCAGATGGTTTGCTTGATCTTGCCTTCGCACACGAGGTGCACGAGGTGGGCCATCGTCTCGCCCATCGAGAAGAACTTCTGGTCGAGCGGCCATTCGTTCCAATTCTCGTAGCGCCACTTGGCATGCGACGATATCGATACGATGTCGTCGTGGCCGGCGGCCACGAGGTCGTACAGTTCCTGGAGGCGCTCCCCATGATGCGCTATCAGGAACATGACGCGTTCGCGCAGTCCGGTGTAGGGCGTTCCGTGAGCCGGAAGCACCAGATCGACGTCGTACGAGTACATCTTCCCCAAGCTCTCCAAGAACTCCTCGAGGGCGTTGTACGCGGGGAACCACGACGAAACCGACGGCGTTATGCGCTCCAGCACGTGGTCGCCGATGATCATGAGCTTGCGGTCGGGCTCGTACAGGCAGATATGCCACGGATCGTGTCCTGGCGTTTCGATCACCTCGAACGAGAAACTTCCGGCGCGCAGCACATCGCCTTCGTGCAGGTAGATGAGATCGGGCTTGCACGTCAGCGGCAGCAGCTCGGCCGATATGTGCAGGCGATGCTTGCCCTTGCGGAACACGAGCCCGCTTTGCTGCGGCGTCGCCGCCTTGCGAAGCAGGGGGCCGAACACGTTCGCTTGCATCTGCATGAGATTCTCCACCTCTTTGAACGAGTGGAGGTTCGCATACACGCGCATACCGTCGCGGTAGATCCGATCGAGATTGCCCGTATGGTCGGGATGGGAATGCGTCAGGACGATCTCGACGGTGTCCCAGGTTCGCCCGAGGGATTCCAACGCCTTGTCAAGCGCCTTCTCGCATGCCGGGTGGTTGAAGCCAACGTCGATGATCGTAGTCGTCTCGTCTCCAAGGACGATGTAGGAGTTCAGCGCCTGCAGGGGGTTATGGGGAAGCGGCACGCGTACGCGGTAGAGCCCGGGACAGATCAGCAGGGGCTCGCCGAACGGCAGTTCCGCAGGGGCGCCAGCTGGCGGGGTCTCGGGTGCGCGGTTCTGTTCTTGCTCCATGAGGTTTCCTTTTCTCTTCGTTCGCCGCCATTGTACGACAGCATGCGCGGCCGGCGGTAGAAGGCTTTAGGCGAGAAGGGCGTAAGGCACCGTAATTCCGCAAGATGGCACATTTTGGCACACGAAAGACGATCGAAAAGAAAAAGGTCAGGAGCTTGCGCGCTCCTGACCTGCAATTTCTTGGTAGCTCCGACCGGATTCGAACCGGCGACCTCCGCCTTGAGAGGGCGGCGTCCTAAACCGCTAGACGACGGAGCCACATAGTGCGCTGTGCAGTATACCGTAAAAATGGCTGGGGTGGAAGGAGTCGAACCCTCACATACGGTACCAGAAACCGCTGTCCTGCCATTAGACGACACCCCATCGGCTAACCGATGTGCTCCTGTTGTTTTGAACAACAGTCGCAAGCGCGAGTTGGTATATTACGGGGTATGCGGCGCTTCGTCAAGCCTTATCGGCAAATTATTTTGGAAAAGTTGATGAATTGGATGGTCGGACAGGACGCAAGCGTGCGATTTCCCGGCGTTTACCAGGTGTTTATCCGTTCAAACCGTCTTCGTAGCCCACGGTCACGTGCATGGCGTCGCAGAAGGGCTTGTTGCGCGACGCGCCGCAGCGGCACAGCGCATAGCGGTTGCGTAGCTCGTACTCGGTGCCGTCCGCGCCGACGAGCGGGATGCCGCCGCGCACGTACAAAGGGCCGCTCACGCCTTCCTCGGGGTCTTCGAGCAGGGCGATGGAGGGGCCGAGCTCCGGCTCGTACATCGCTCCGGTCTCCGAATCGACGTGCACGAGCCTTCCGGCTGGGCAGTCGGTGGACTCCTGGACAGCCTCGCGCTTCAGGCGCTCGTCGCCGGACAGCTCGGTGAGCGTCCATACGTCGCCGTCCTCGCGGTGGCAGAAGCGGGCGAACGCGCAACGGTTGTCATCGTACAGCGTCACCCCGGGGCCAGGGTAGATGTCGGCGCGCTCCTCGAACGACGCGCGCGACGCGGTTTCCGCGCCGTGGAAGCCGGCGGCAACGTGCGAGCCGTCGCAGAACGGCGGCGTGCTCGTCTGCCCGCAGCGGCACAGCGCGTAGGTTTCCTGGTGGGGAAAGGCGCGCGCCGTGCGGTACTCGCGATGGCCGCCGACGGGGGTGATGACCTCCTGGGTCAAGGGCACCCCTCCGTTTACGAGATACGGTCCGTTGAGGGATATCGTGATGCTCATGCGATCGACGGGGGCGTCGACGGCGGCTTCCGGCTGCGACTGGGCGGTTGCGGAGGGTGTGGTCATGAGGTGCCTCGCTTTCCAGGGATGATCGTGATGCGCGTATGTCAGTATAGAAAGCGAACGCGTGCAGCGATCGGCATGCGGGAAGCCGTCACCGGGCGGTGGCTCGGCCGTTATAGAGGGGCTCGATCTTCATGCTCGGCACGCCATTCCTCTATGAAAGCGCGCAAAGCGCACGCCTTGTTGTCGATGCGCTCGTCCATGACGGCATCGAGCGCATCCGACAAGGCGAGGCCGACGAGGGGACCCTGCGGCACGCCGAG
>NZ_DBFEGU010000430.1:0-2108 GCF_048329335.1 Eggerthella sp.
GGATGGCGATCATGCTCTCGGCCGAGAAGAACGCCGCCGCCTGCCCGACGAGCACGAGCACGAGGCCCGCCGGTATGAGCGGCCACGCGCCGTGCCTGTCGAACACCCGGCCGCCCAGGAACGTGAACGCCGCGTTGACCAGCACGGGGCCTAGCAGCAGCAGGCCCGCGAAGAACGCCGTGTACCCCAACGCCCCCTCGTAGTACAGCGGCAGCAGGATGCTCATGGAGAACGACGTGAGCATGCCCACCATGACGAGCAGGATGCCCACGGCGAACCGCGGGTGGACGAGGGGGTGCAGGTCGAGCAGCGGGCTCTCCAACGCGAACTGCCGCCAGGCGAACAGGGCGAGCAGCACCGCGCCGACCGCGAGCGCCGCGAGGGAGGGAGCGAGATCGCGCGTGACCTCGCCCAAGCCGTACAGGAACGCGGCCAACCCGAGCGGCCCGAGCATCACGCTGAGCGCGTCGATGGGAACGCGCTTCGTCGAAGGGCCGCCGTGGATGCGGAAGAAGCCGACCGCGAGCAGCGCGACGGACATGGCGAGCGATACGACGAACATGGCGCGCCAGCCGAACTGCGTGAGCGCGAAGCCCGAGGCCGTCGGGCTGATGGCAAGGCCCACGGCGATGACGCCGCTGTTCAACGCGAGGCGCGTGCCGCGCACCGCGGCCGGCGAGTTCGTCATGATGACGCTCGTCACCGACGGGAAGAACAGGCCCGTGCCCACCGCCTGCACGAGGCGGCTGGCGAACAGCATCGGGAAGTCCTGCGAGAGCAGCGCGCACGCGCTGCCGAGCGCGAGCGCCCCCGCGCCGACGAAGAACACGCGCCTCAGCCCGAGGCGCCTCAGCATGAACGCCGACAGCATGATGGCCGTCGCCGCGACCACCATGTACCCCACGATCACCCAGTTCGCGATGGAGAGCGTGACGCCGAAGCGCTCCGCCAGCTCGGGCAGGGCGACGTTCATCATGCTCTGGCCGAACGAGGCCGTGAACGAGCACGCCAGCAGCACGGGCAGCATGCTCGCCACGCTTCCGCTTCGCTTCTTCGCGTTGCCCATCCGACCGCCCTTCCTCGTCCGTTTCCTCGTTGCGCCCGACGCGGCGCGGCGACGGACGCTTCAAGTGTAGCGGCGGGAAAGGCCGGCCCCGGAAGCGTTCCGAACACGCAACGCTCCGGTCATACAGCCGAAGGTCTGCCGTTCAACCACCATTGACGGGTATCTGGCTGCATACCAAGCGGCTCCTACGGGTACGCTCTAGCTTGGTGAAGAGGCTTGCGGACGGGTTGCCCCGAAGCAGAGCACACTGATCAACGGGTGAACGACGGTTCACGTCAATAGTGCCGCGGCACGCGAATCGTCGAGTTCTAACCAATTTTTTCGTTTTGCGTTCGTTCAGGGGTGCGTGTTGTCCCGTTTAGGGGACATGCTGACCCGCAGCGATCGAACATGAATCACGCGACCTGCGGAAACGTAAAAACCACTTTCGAGGATCGGTGTCCAAGGACGCTTCGAAGCGCCAAATCGCGCGCAAAACGAAAAAACTGGTTAGCATGGGCGAATTCGCATGCCCGGCTGTCATTGACAGATACCCGGTTGCATTGAGAGTTGGAGCTTGGGGACGGGCTTGGGGCAAGCGAAGCGGTGCCCCTTGGTTTTTTCCGGGAGTCGGCGGCAGAAGCGGCGGAGCCCGATCGCATCCGGTATCCTGGGGCGCAGCTACCCACCTGATCGAAAGGACCACCCGATGGGGCTCTTCTCCATGAGCGGTCGCAAAAAGCACCGCACCAACCAAGGCAGCGGCTACTATCAACCGCAAGGATTCATGGGCAAGCTCGGCGGCTTCGTGGGCTCGTTCAGCAGCTCGGACCGCAAGCGCTACGGCCACGGCTACCCCCAGCAGAACGCGCAGCCCATCCCCGGCCAGGCGCAGGCCGCGCCCCAAGCGCAGGCGCAGGCTCCGCGTGCCGCCTCGGCCGCAGGCTCGCTTTCCTGCCCGAAGTGCAGCGCGCAGGTGCCGGCGGGCTCCAAGTTCTGCCTCGAATGCGGCGAGAAGCTGGGCGGCGGGTTCTGCGCGCAGTGCGGCGCGACGCTGCCTCCC
>NZ_DBFEGU010000431.1:0-1526 GCF_048329335.1 Eggerthella sp.
CGTTCACCGCCGTGTACACGAGCGCAGGCACGATGGCGCCGCCCGCCGCGCCCAGGATGGGCAGCAGCGCCTTGCGCGGGTTCTTCAGCTCGCCCGCCGTCATCTCGAACTTGATCTCAAGGCCCACCAGCAGGAAGAAAATGGCCATGAGGAAGTCGTTGATGAAGTGCTCCAGCGAGAGGTGCGGCGCGAAATCGCCCAGCGAGATGCCGATGTCGAACGTGCGCCAGAACTCGGCGAAGTACGGCAGCACCGGCGTGTTCTCGATGACGAGCGCCGCCACGGCCGCGGCCAGCATGAGCATGGTCGCGCGCGTGGACGAGTGGGTGAATTCGAGCAGCTTGCGCTTGCGCCGATGGTGGCGGCGCACTTCCGGCTCGAGGATGCGCTCGGTGGGCGCACAGGTGGGATCGCCGCTCAGACAGGCGGGTGGCGCCTCGTCGTGCGGGGTACGGTCGGGGCGGGCAGGCAGCCGGCAGCCTTCACGCTGCGACGCCCGGTCAAGCTGCGCAGGTGCTTGACGGCGTTCGCGAACCTCGGAAACCTCGCGTCCTTCACGCGATGAGCGACTTTCTGATTCGGGTGTGGTTTTCTCAGATGGCATGAATACAGTATACGAAACGGGCTGCGGCCTCGCGGTCACAGCCCGGTAACGCGCGGAAGATTTTACAATGCAGCGTTAACAGCCGTTCGCGCACGCGAATGCGCGGTCGTCACGACAAACGCCGTGCTTGACGCGGTCGGATTCCTCGGAGGTTTTCGCATCGTTCCAGCGATCCATCGTTCCCACGAGATACCCCGTGATGCGACGGATGCGATCGAACGGCACCGGTGCCAGCTCGTAGCGGATGTCCACGTCCTCGCCGTCCACCAGCAGCGCGAGGCCGGTAACGGCGCTGTTCGGATGCTTCAGCGCGCCGCGCTCGAGGTAGGCGCGGATCTCCGTTTCGGTGACGTGCTGGTCGCCTTCGTTGGCATAGCCCACCAGCACGTCCACGCCGTCGACGGTCAGCCGCTCGTTGACCACCATGTCGCCCATCGCGTTCGCCACGCCCATAACCGCTTCCATGCCCCGCTCCTCACTGCATTCGCCGTTTGGTCTTATATGTTATTGTAATAGTATCATTAATGAAGGGCGCGCGCCAGATTAGAGAGAGAACAAACCTGCAACATGGTCGGCCGGTCGGGGAGCGGCTGCGCTCGGCGTTCAAGCACGGGTCGCATCCCCCCTCTCGTCCCGTGCATTCAACGGCGTTCCGCATGGCGAAAAGATATCGAATTCGGAAGTTACGCCGTGAGCCGCGGACACGTTGAAAGGCAGCTTCCCGCATAACACCTGGACACTGAAAGTCGCTTTCACGCTTCTGCGCCCTGTGCGCACCTGAATCGCATGAGTCTTTCCGAATTCGAAGTTTTTTCGCCACCGCGAGTCCGTTGCGCTGCATGAAGAAGAGGCCGAGGGACGGGATGGCAGGCAGGTTTGTCGCCAGATAGGTACGTACAAATGTTTCACGAGAAACATTTCG
>NZ_DBFEGU010000432.1:0-8267 GCF_048329335.1 Eggerthella sp.
CTCATCGTCATCCCGAACGACCGCCTGCTGGAGATCGTGGACAAGAAGACGAGCATGCTCGACGCGTTCCGCATCGCCGACGACACGCTGCGCCAGGGTATCCAGGGCGTCACGGACCTCATCACCATCCCGGGCCTCATCAACCTCGACTTCGCGGACATCCGCACGGTCATGAAAGACGCCGGCACGGCCATGATGGGCATCGGCCTCGCCTCCGGCGAGAACCGCGCCCTCGACGCGGCGCAGCAGGCCACGAACTCCAACCTGCTGGAAGCCTCCATCGCGGGCGCGTCGCGCGTGCTGTTCTCCATCGCCGGCGGCCCCGACCTCACGCTCACCGAGGTCGACGCGGCGGCGCGCACGGTGGAAGCTTGCGCCGACGAGAGCGCCAACATCATCTACGGCCAGATCATCGACGAAGGCATGCAGGATCAGGTGCGCATCACGGTGATCGCCACGGGTTTTAAGATGGGTTCTTCGCAGCAGTCCTCCATGGACTTCTCGCGCAAGGACCTGTTCGCCTCCACGACGGCGCCCGACCCGATGCCGTCCGCTCCTCCTGTGACGTTCTCCACGACGTCGCGCGACGGCCGTTTCGCCGACGAGGACTACATCCCCGACTTCCTGAAGCGCCAGCGGTAAGGAGCGGTCGCTTGATGGTCGCGACCGGACAACTGCCCATCCCTCAGATAACCGCGCGCCGATTCGGCGCGCGTTGTCTTCCTGCGCTTACCGACGATGCCCTGTACGAGCGCACGGGCGTGCGCGTCGCGTTCACCGGACGCGCGGGCGGGGTGAGCGAAGGCCCGTATTCCTCGCTCAACTTGGGTAATCACGTGGGCGACGGCCCTGCGTCGGTCGAGCGCAACCGAGCGCTCGTGCTGGAAGCGCTCGATGCGGCCGACGTTCCGCTCGTGGTGCCCAGCCAGGTGCACGGGGAAGTCGTGGTGGAGCTCGACGACGCGTCGCCCGAGGCGCTCGATGCCGCGCGCGAAGCGGCGCTCGCGGGCGCCGACGCTCTTGTCGCCACCGTTCCCGGGATCGCGGCGCTGCTGTGCTTCGCCGACTGCGTCCCCGTGATCGTCGTGTCGCCGACGGGCCGATTCGCGGTGGCGCACGCCGGATGGCGCGGCGTGGAGAACGGCGTGGCCGCGAAGGCCGTCCGCGCGCTCGCGCGGGCCGATGCCGCCGAGCTGGGGGAGGATGCGGCGAGCGGCTACAACGTGTACGTGGGGCCGCACATCCACGCGTCCTGCTTCGAGACGGGCGCCGACGTGCGCAAGCGCTTCGAAGACCGCTTCGGTTCCTCCTGCATTCCCGACGAACGCCATGTCGACCTGCTGGAGGCGTTGACGGTCGGGCTCGAAGAGGCAGGCATCGATCGCGCGCGCGTGGCTGATGCGGGCGTGTGCACGGTATGCTCGTGCGACGAATTCTTCTCGTACCGCGCCGCGGGCGGCATCTGCGGGCGCCATGGCGCGGTGGCGTTTCGAAAGGCTGGGTGAGCGGCATGGGATTCAAAGAGCGCTACGAGCGCACGGTCGCAGAGGCGGCCGCCTGTTGCGAGGCGTGCGGGCGCGATCCGAAGAGCGTGGTCGTAGTGGCGGTGTCGAAGACGGTGGGTGCCGACGAAGTGGCCGAGGCCATCGAGGCCGGCGCGCACGACTTCGGCGAGAACCGCCCGGACTCCCTCGAGGGGAAGCGCGCTCGCTTTCCGCAGCAGACCTGGCACTTCATCGGCAACATCCAATCGCGCCGCATTCCCGACATCGTGCGGGATGCCGCGCTCGTGCACTCGCTGTACCAACAGCGTCACGTGCCGAAGTTCGACGCCGCAGCTGCGGCGTCGGGCAAGGTGCAAGACGTGCTGCTCGAGGTGAACGTGTCGGGGGAGGCGAGCAAGAGCGGTCTCGCGCCGAGCGAGGTGGCCGGCATGCTGGAGTACTGCGCGGGCTTTCCGCACGTGCGCGTGCGCGGGCTTATGACGATGGCGCCGCAGGGCGATGCGCAACGGGCTCGCGCATGCTTCGCCGATCTGGCGCGTTTGCGCGACGAAGTGCGGCTTGGGCTCGACGGGGAACAGGCCGCCGTATTCGATGAGCTTTCTATGGGCATGAGCGAAGACTGGCATGAGGCGATAGCCGAGGGCGCTACCATAGTGCGCATCGGGCGAGCCCTGTTCGACGACGCTTTCGAGGGCCCCGCGCACGCGTGAGAGCGCGGCGCGGCCATGACGCTGAACGCAGCGGCGGCTGGACCGCCGGATAAGAAACGAAGCAGGTGAACGGTATGGAGCTGCCAAAGATCAAGAAATCGGAGCACGGAATGCTCGAGGGAATCAAATCGAAACTGGGTTTCGCAGACGCCAACCCGCATTACGACGACGGCTACTACGACGAGGGGTTCGACGACTACAGCGAGGAGTACGGCGAGTACGGTCCCGACTACAACGAGGACGATTTCCCCGCCGACGATGCTCCCGGTTCGCGTTATGAGCCCTATGCGCCCGTGACTTCGCGTCCTGCGCGCGCCTCGCACGCGCGCTCCTCGGCGCGCAGCTCGTCCGTGGGATCCGCGAAGCTCGTGTCCATCGACGACGTGCGCGCGCACACCCAGGTGCCCGAGAGCCTCAACCGCGATCCGTTGCCGCCTCGCCGTGTGACGTCGCCTTCAAGCGGCTCCTACCGCGGCGATCGCACCATGGTGGAAGCGGCGCAGCCCGCCCCGGCGAACACGCCTATCGCGCGTGCGGCCGCCGCAGCGAACCGCGAGCGCTCCGAGAGCCTGAACTCGCTGTTCACCTCCACGTCCGACGATGCGCCGAGCGTTTCTGGGCCTTCTGGTTCGGGCGTCGCGGTGCAAACGGCAACCACCGCTTCGGGCGCTACCGTGGCAACCGCCACGGCGACGACTGCGGCGTTCGATCCGTTCGACGCCTACGCGGGCGCCGGGGCGGTCAAGCACAACCCCTCCCGCTCGGTCACCGTGCTCAAGCCGGCCAGCTACGCCGAGGTCGAGCGCATCGCGAAGGCTCTCAAGGCGGGGGATGTGGTGGTGCTCGCGCTGCGCAACACGCCCGACAATCTGTCGAAGCGCATCCTCGACTTCTCGTTCGGCGTGTCGAGCGCTCTCGACGCCAGCGTGGACTGCGTGGCCGACAAGGTGTTCGTCATCTCGCGCGGTGCTGCGCTCACCGATGCCGAGCGCATGAGCCTGCGCGGGCAGGGCGTGCTGTGATCCCGTATTCGATTCTTCGCCGGCGCGGCTGCCGCCGCCCGACGTTCTAAGGAGTAGAACGCATGTTGAGCATCAAATACCTCATCGTGTCGCTTGCCGATGCGTACAGTATGGTGCTGTTCGTCTACGTGCTCATGTCGTGGTTTCCCACCGACCGTGGCATCTTGGCGGACATCAACCGGGTACTGGCCAAAGTGTGCGACCCGTATCTCAACCTCTTCAGGAAGCTGATACCCCCGCTTGGAGGTATGGTGGACGTTACGCCCATCATCGCCCTGCTTGTATTACAATTTGGAGTACGTTTACTGATAAACTTGTTTTAATGCGTAGAATCGTGTTCGCGTGCGAACAAGACGAAGGGACTACAGATGGCTATCACCTCGGCTGAGATACACAACCAGAGCTTCTCGATCGATCGCAAAGGCTACGACGTCGACGAAGTCGATGTGTTCCTCGAGCATGTCGCCGACGAGATCGACGGCATGAACGCCCAGATCGCCCAACTCGAGAACCAGCTGGACGATCGTAAGTTCGAAGGCTTCGACACGCCGGCTCGCGTCGAAGCTCCCGTCGTCGTGACGGACGATGCCGCGCTGGCCGAGAAGGACGCGCGCATCGCCGATTTGGAGCGCCAGCTCGAGGCCAAGAAGGCCGACGACAACGCCATCGCGCAGGCTCTCATCATCGCGCAGCGTTCCGCAGACGAGATCATCGCGAACGCGAATGCCCAGGCAGCGGCCACCATCAAAGATGCCGAGGACGAGGGCACGCGCATCGTGGACAAGGCGGAAGCCGAGCGTCAGAAGGTGCTCGACGCCATCAAGAAGCTCGAGGACGACCGCGAGGACGTGCGCGAGGACTACCGGGACCTGCTCACCGACTTCATCGGCGACGCTACGCGCAAGCTGGCCGAGATCGGCGGCGAGATGCCCGCTTCCCTGCCGGTCAGCGCCCATGCGCGCACGATCGACGTGGTCGAGACCACCGCTACGGGCCGTGTGACGGCTCCGGCGCAGGCTCCCATCAACCGCGACGGCGCGGGCGCGTACTCTGTGCCCCAGGCGACGGGCGCCGTGGTGGCGCCGGCCACGCCGACTCCTTCTGGCGTCGAGAAGGATCTGTCCGGGTTCGGCGATGCCGACGATGCCTTTGAGTTCGAGGAAATCGACTAAACCGCGCGTATTATCACGCTCGCAGCATGGACGACGAAACGCGCTCCCGCCCGGGAGCGCGTTTTTTTTTCGCCGACAGGAAACGCTTAGGGTTTTCCCTGATTTTTGTCGCCATCTTTTGGAGATCGTTGACGGTGACGTTACGTCATCGCGTATGCTCGATTGCAGTTCGAGCGCGCGGGGGACGCGCGGCAAGGCGAGAGGAAAGGCGGCGGCCGAGCTTCGGTCGCCTCGGAGGAGCATCCATGACCGATCAGAACTACCTGACTATCGGCGAGCTGGCGCGACGCGTCGGCGTGACGGTGCGCACCATCCAGTACTACGACCAGCAGGGGCTGCTGTCGCCATCGGCGAAGGGTCCGCAGAACCAGCGCCTGTACACCGACGACAACGTGAAAGACCTGTATCGCATTCTGACCTTGAAGTACCTCGGGCTGTCGCTGGCCCAGATCAAATCCGATGCAGCTCTTTACCGAGAGCCGGCAGCATTGCAGGAGTTGGCAGACGAGCAGATGGATGCTATCGAAGAGCAGTTCCAATCGCTGTTCAAGCGCATGACCACGCTGCGCTCCCTGCATGACGAGTCGCTCGACGATGCGTCTGTGAACTGGGAGGCCATGGCCGACACCATCGAACGCTGCCAAGGCGAGAGCCAGTTCTTCTGGCGCCTTACTTGCATCCGCGACGACGCTCCGGCTTCGGAGGAGGCCGCCGAGAACCAAGTGGCGCGCGGTGAATCCGTGTCGAAGTGGCACGAGCTGATCGCCGACACCATCCGCCTCATGCCTGCCGGCGAGCCCGTGGACAGCGAACGTAACCGCGAGCTGGCCAAGCGCTACCTCGAGTTGGATATGGAGCAGGACACGGCGCGCGCTGAGCAGAACTTCATCCTCATGGAGAACATCGCCCCTCACGCCGGCGGCGACGGATCGTTCGACGAGCTGCGTCAAGCGGTGTTCGACCATCTGGAAGCCATCGTCGCCTCCTACCGTTCCCGCCCCGATCCGGCCGAATAGGCTGCGATCTCGGCGCCGTGCGGGTGCCGCAAAACCTCATCTCTCCTACCTCCCTTTGCGGCTCCCGCACGGCACGTCATACCCTCGTTCGGTTTCAGCAAGCATGGCGCCGCCAAAAGGCGAAGCCGCAACCAAGAAAGGATACGCCTATGCTCGTGTCGTGGATGACGACGAACAAGTGCAACCTCAAGTGCGTCCATTGCTACCAGGACGCCGAGGAGGCCACTGACAAAGAGCTCTCCTGCGAGGAGGGCAAGAAGATGATCGACGAGATCGCCCGCGCCGGCTTCAAGGTGATGATCTTCTCGGGCGGCGAGCCTCTCATGCGCCCCGATATCTACGAGCTGGTGGCGCACGCTGCCTCGCGCGGGCTGCGCCCCGTGTTCGGCTCGAACGGCACGCTCATCACGCCGGAGGTCGCCGTGCGGCTGAAGGAGGCCGGAGCCTGCGCCATGGGCATCTCGGTGGACAGCCTCGATGCCGTCAAGCACGACAGGTTCCGCGGGCTCGAGCACGCCTACGACCTCACCATGGCGGGCATCGAGGCCTGCAAGCAGGCGGGCCTGCCGTTCCAGCTGCACACCACCGTCGTGGATTGGAACCGCGACGAGGTGTGCGACATCACCGACTTCGCCGTGGAGATCGGCGCTATGGCGCACTACGTGTTCTTCCTCATCCCCGTGGGGCGCGGCAAGTTCATCCAGGAGACATCGCTCGAGGTGCTGGAGAACGAGCAGCTGCTCAAGGACATCATGACGAAGGCCTCGCAGGTGCCCATCGACGTGAAGCCCACGTGCGCTCCCCAGTTCACGCGCGTGGCGAAGCAGCTGGGCGTGGACACGCGCTTCGAGCGGGGCTGCTTGGCCGGCCTCACGTACTGCGTCATCGGCAGCGAGGGCATCGTGCGTCCCTGCGCCTACATGACCGAGGAGGCGGGCGACGTGCGCGAGACTCCCTTCGATGAAATCTGGGCGTCGAGCCCCGTGTTCGAGAAGCTGCGCACGCAGGCGTACTCCGGCTCGTGCGGCACCTGCGACTACGCGCAAGGCTGCGGCGGCTGTCGCGCCCGCGCCGCCTACTACCACGACGGCGACATCCTCGCTCAAGACGACTACTGCGCCCACGGCAACGCTTTGGTTGCGGCCGCCGTCTAAACCGTCGACATCGAAAGGACCACTCATGACCACTATCTCCGAACGCATCATTCCTTCTGCCGTCGCCGCGTCCCTTGCTGCGACGATGATGCTTGCCGGCTGCTCGGCTGCTCAGCCGAACGCCGATGCTGACGCAAGCGCTCCGCAAACAGAAGCCCCGGCCGCCTCTCAGGCCGGAGCGGTCACGTTCACCGATGACACGGGCGCCGAGGTGACCGTCGACAATCCGCAGCGCGTGGTCGCCTGCATGGGCAGTTTCGCCAGCATATGGGAGCTTGCGGGCGGCACGCTCGTGGGCGCATCCGATGATGCGTTCACGTTGTCCGACTACGATCTGAAGTCCGAAAACGTGCAGAAGGTGGGCGACTTCTCGAACCCGAACCTCGAGTCCATCATCGCGCTGGAGCCCGACTTCGTGATCATGACGAGCGGCTCGGGCGGCCGCGGAGGCGACTCGAACCAGGCCGACCTCAAGGCGGCGCTCGCAGCGTCGAACATCCCGGTGGCGTGCTTTCAGGTGACGACGTTCGCAGATTACGAGCGCATGCTGCGCACCTGCTGCGACATCACGGGACGCGACGATCTCTACGAACAGAACGCCCAGGCCGTGTCCGAGCGCATCAAGGCGATCACGGCCAAGGTGCCTGCGGGCGAGGCGCCCACGGCGCTGGTGCTGACCACATTCTCGGGCGGCACCCGCGTGCAGGCGTCCTCGACGATGACGGGTGCCATGCTGGCCGATCTGGGCGTCAAGAATCTGGCAGACGAGAATCCCAGCCTGCTCAAGGATTTCAGCCTGGAATCGATCATCGAGATGAACCCCGACTACATCTTCGTGGTGCCCATGGGCAATGACGACGCAGCCGCCATGAAGGCGCTCGAGGATCAAACGGCTGCCAATCCCGCCTGGTCGACGCTCGATGCGGTTCAGAACGGCCGTTACGTCACGCTCGACCCGCATCTGTTCCAGTACAAGCCGAACGAGCGCTGGGATCAGAGCTACCAGGTGCTGTTCGACGCTCTGTACGCGTAAAGCGAAGGCCGTCCGGTGACTTCGTTCAACCGTGAAAAGGCCGCACCGCTCGCAATCGCCGTATCCGCCTCCGTCCTGGCGGCGGTGACGGCGGCGGCCTTCCTCGTGGGGTCGTCGTCGGTGAGCCTGGGCGATCTTGTCGCCTGGGCCACGGGCGGCGACGTGAGCGCGTCGGCGAAGAGCATCCTCGTGAACGTGCGCCTGCCGCGCGTGCTGGCGGCGCTTCTGGCAGGAGGCGCGCTGGCCGTGGCGGGCGCCATCATCCAGGCCGTGCTGGACAACCCGCTGGCAAGCCCCAACATCATCGGCATCAACTCGGGCGCCGGGCTGTTCGTGCTGATCGCCGCCAGCGTGTTTCCCAGCGCGCTCTGGCTGCCGCCGCTCGCGGCATTTGCGGGCGCGTTGGCCACGGCGCTCATCATCTTCGGCATCTCGCTGGGCGCCAGCACGTCGAGGCTCACCGTGGTGCTGGCGGGCATCGCCATCACGTCGGTGTTCGGTGCGGGCATGAACACCATCCTCATCGTGAACCCCGACGCCTACATCGGCTCGTCGGCGTTCCTCGTGGGCGGGTTGGCCGGCGTGCTCATGGACGACCTGTGGTGGCCCGCCGTTTACATCGTGGCAAGCCTCGCCGCGGCTCTGCTTGCGGCGG
>NZ_DBFEGU010000433.1:0-15167 GCF_048329335.1 Eggerthella sp.
GTCGGCGTACAGCGCCAGCTCGCGGTTGATGATATCGTAATCCTCCAGCGGATCGCGTCCCTCGTAGTCGCCCGTCAGGTCCACCACGTGCACGATGAGCGCCGTGCGCTCGATGTGGCGCAGGAACTCGTGTCCCAGACCGCGCCCTTCGTGCGCGCCCTCGATGAGGCCGGGGATGTCGGCCACGACGAAGCTGTAGTCCCCCGAACGCGCCACGCCGAGGTTCGGCACGAGCGTGGTGAACGGGTAGTCGGCGATCTTCGGCCGCGCCGCGCTCATCTTAGCGATGAGCGACGACTTGCCCGCCGACGGCATGCCCACGAGGGCCGCGTCGGCCATGAGCTTCATCTCCAGCTCGATCCAGCGCTCCTGCGACGGCTCGCCCAGCTCGGCGAACGCGGGCGCGCGTCGGGTCGGCGTCACGAAGTGGATGTTGCCGCGGCCGCCCATGCCGCCCTCGGCCACGGTGACGCGTTCGCCGTCGTGCGTGAGGTCGGCGATGAGCTCGCCCACTTCCTTCGATTCTTCGAAATACTCGTGGACGACCGTGCCCATCGGCACCTTGAGCACAAGGTCCTCGCCGGTGGCTCCGTGCATGCGCGAGCCCTTGCCGTGCGTGCCGCGCTCGGCTTTGAAATGGTGTTTGAAGCGGTATTCGATGAGCGAGGACAGGCTGGCATCGGCCTCGACCACAACGTTGCCGCCGTGACCGCCATCGCCGCCGTCCGGACCGCCCTTCGGCACATGAGCCTCGCGGCGAAATGACATGCAGCCGGCACCGCCGTTGCCGCCTTTGACATGGATGCGTACTTTATCGATGAACACGGGTGGTACCTCTATTTCGATCCGCGCCTCGAGGGGCGCAACGGGTTGCTCGCTTGAACACGACAACTCGGATTGTATATGAAAAATGCCCCCTGACGAGCAGGGGGCATGCGAAAACAGATAACGTCACGCAGTCGTGGGCAGGCGGAACCTTACGCCTCGCGACGCACGTGCACCTTGTGCTTGGCGCCCTTCGTGAACTCCAGCTTGCCGTCGCACAGGGCGAACAGGGTGTCGTCCTTGCCGCGACCGACGTTCTCGCCCGGATGGATGTGCGTGCCGCGCTGGCGGACGATGACGTTGCCCGTCTTCACAGCCTGGCCGGCGAACATCTTCACGCCGAGACGCTGTGCGCGGGAATCGCGGCCGTTACGGCTGGAACCGAGACCTTTCTTGTGTGCCATGGTATTCCCTCCTTATGCTTACTCGGCGTCTTCGGACGCGGGCTTGTCGGCGGCCTTAGCAGGAGCCGGCTTCTTCTCGGCATCGTCCTTCTTCGCAGCCTTCTTGACGGCCGGCTTCTCAGCCTTGGCCGAGCCGACGGACTCGATCTGGACGCGCGTGAGCTGCTGGCGATGGCCGCGCAGCTTCTTGTAGTTCTTGCGCTTCTTGAACTTGAAGACCAGCTGCTTCTCACCCTTGAACTGCTCGAGGATGATGGCGGTGACCTTCGTTGCGGCCGCTTTCGCGGGGTCGGCTTCCACCTTGGCGCCGTCGACGACGCAGATGGCTTCCAGCTCGACCTTGTCGCCCACGGCGGCGTCAAGCTTCTCGATGTTCAGCTTGTCGCCGGGTGCGACCTTGTACTGCTTGCCGCCCGTTTTTACAATTGCGTACATGAGTGTCTCCTTGATATGAATAAACGCAAGGCGATAGCTTACCAGCGTGACCGTAGCAAGTCAATGTGATCTTATGCACGATCCACGCGTATCATCGCACTCTTCCTACGCTGTGCCTCCACAGAGCACAACGTTTATATGATAGCAGATACTCTAGCCACACGCGGCGGCGTGGTGTGATTTTTTTACACATCACAAGTCCAGCAAAATCAGCGACCAATGATGCGGCTTCTGAGCGTCGGCCGCCGAGTCGACGTAACCTCAGTGCGCTTCCGCCCAGTTATCGGCATAGGAGACGTCGACGTCGAGAGGCACGCGCAGATCCACGATGTGCTCCATCACGTCTTTCACGATGGCCGACAGCTCCTCGATCTCGCCTTCCGGCACGCTGAAGTCCAGCTCGTCGTGCACCTGCAACAGCAGCTTCGCCTCGAAGCCGCGCTCCATGATGCGGCGCTGCACCTCGGTCATGGCCAGCTTGATGATGTCGGCCGCGCTGCCCTGCATGGGGTGGTTCATGGCCGTGCGCTCGCCGAAGCCGCGCTGCGTGGCGTTCGCGGCCTTGAGCTCGGGGATATGGCGCTTGCGGCCGAACATCGTCTCGGCATAGCCCTTCTCCTTCGCTTCGGCGATGGTGCGGTCGAGGTAGGCGCGCACGCCGGGGTAGGCCTCGAAGTAGCGCTCGATCATCTCCTTGGCCTCGCCGAACGGGATGCCCAGGCTCTGCGACAGGCCGAACGCCTGCTGGCCGTACACGATGCCGAAGTTCACGGCCTTCGCGCGGCTGCGCAGCTCGGGCGTCACGTCCTCCACGGGCAGGCCGAACACGCGGCTGGCCGTGGCGGCGTGGAAGTCGGCGCCGGAGCAGAACGCGGCCACGAGGTGCTCGTCGTTCGACAGGTGAGCGAGCAGGCGCAGCTCGATCTGCGAATAGTCGGCCGACAGGAACTTGTGGCCCTTCTCCAGCGGCACGAAGCACTCGCGGATCTGGCGGCCGAACTCGGTGCGCACGGGGATGTTCTGCAGGTTCGGCTCCGACGACGAGAGGCGGCCCGTCGTGGTCACGGTCTCGTTGAAGCACGTGTGCACGCGCCCGTCGTCGGCGCGCATGCGCGGCAGGGCGTCGATGTAGGTGGACTTGATCTTCGCGAGCTCGCGGTAGCGCAGGACGAGCGCCGGCATCTCGTGGTCGTTCGACAGCTCCTTGAGCACGGCGGCGTCGGTGGAGTAGCCGCGCTGGTTCTTCTTGAGCGTGCGCAGGCCCAGCACCTCGAATAGGATGTGCCCGAGCTGCTTGGGACTGTCGAGGTTGAACTCCTCCCCCGCGATCTCGATGATGCGCGCGCGCAGCTCATCGAGCTCGGCCTGCGTCGTCGCTCCCAGCTCGGCCAGACGGTCGCAATCCACCGCGGCGCCCGTTCGCTCGACGATGGCGAGCACCGCCACGAGCGGCAGATCGATGTCGAAGTAGGCGCGCTTGCTCTCGTCGCGCCCGAGCGCGTCGGTGAGCGGCTTCACCAGCATGCGGGCCGCCGCGGCTTGCGCGGCCGCACTGCCGGCCTCGTCCTTGGCCTCGGGCAGCACGCCGCCGCAGTAGGCGTCGAGCAGCGCGTCGTAGGAGTACTCGGACACCGACGAGTTCAGCACGTAGCCCGCCAGTCCCAGGTCGAACGCGCGCATGCTCATGAGCTCGGCATCCTCCACAAGCGCGATCTTGGCCGTGTCGGCGGGATAGACGCGATGTACCTCGCGCTTGACGTCGAGGGCGGCGAACGAGCCGGCGCGCACGATGCGCGCGAACGCCTCGCGGCCCTCGTCGTCCTCGAACAGCGCCGTGCCCTCGCTCGTGTTCACCGCGCAATGGAGCCCCGCGTTGAACAGCGACACCTGCTCGGGCTCGATGAACGCCACGCCCACCGTCTCGCCGCGCGCGACGGCCGCGTCCACGAGTGCGTGCGCCTCTGACCCCGAGACCACCGGCTCCACCGCAAGCGGAGCCGCCTTCTTCTCCAGCTCCTTGCCCACGAGCTTGAGCACGCGGCCGAGGTGCGCGTTGAACTGCACGCCCTTGAACGCTTCGGTCACCTTTTCCGAATCGAACGAGGGGAACGAGCATGCTTCGAGGTCGAGCGGGAAGTCGAGGTCGCGCACGATGGTGGCCACGTCGCGGCTCAAGAATGCCATGTCCTTGTTGTCGACGATCTTCTCTTTCTGCTTGCCCTTGAGGTCGTCCACATGCTCGTAGATGCCCTCCAGGCTGCCGTAGGTCTGCAGCAGCTTCGCCGCGGTCTTGTCGCCGATGCCGGGCACGCCGGGGATGTTGTCGGACGAGTCGCCCTTGAGGCCGAGGAAGTCGATGAACTGGTCGGGGCGCACGCCGTAACGCTCGAGCACCTCGGCCGGGCCGTAGATGGCCACGTCGGTGATGCCCTTCTTCGTGGTGACGATGCGCGTCATGTCGGTGGCCAGCTGGTAGGCGTCCTTGTCGCCCGTCACCAGCAGCGTCTCGTAGCCCAGCTCCTCGTCGCGCGCGGCGATGGTGCCCAGCACGTCGTCGCCCTCCCAGCCTTTGATGCGAACCACGGGCACGTTCATGGCCTCCAACAGCTCCTCGATGATGGGGAACTGCACCTTGAGGTCGTCGTCCATGGGAGGGCGCTGGGACTTGTACTGCTCGAGCGCTTCCATGCGAAACGCGGGGCGGCCCGCATCGAACGCGCAGATGAGAGCGTCGGGGCTTGCGATGTCGATGAACTTGAGAAGCATGGCGATGAAGCCGAACACGGCGTTGGTGGGGCGCCCGTCGGGGGCGTTCATGGTTTGGGGCACGGCATGGTAGGCGCGGTGCATAAGCGAGTTGCCGTCGATGACGGCGATCTTCTTCGGCATGGGCTGTCCTCCGTCGGGTGGTGTTTTCGGGGGTTCAGTATAGCGCATATGCGTTGTCCGCTTCGGGGGCTGTGCGATGCTCAGTCGCTCGGCAGTCCTGCTCGCACGAAACGCCCACAGGGCGTTTCGGCTCGTGCGGAACTCGCTTGGTGAGCACCGCACAGCCTCCGAAGCTGCCGGCATCTCCTTGAAAGCACCATATTGCGAGGCGGCTGCGCCTGGCGGGGACGACCTGCGAGGCGGCAACGCTCTCATGCTACCTTGGTGGAGGAGGTTCTTGTTGGGAGGTTTGGGCGGGTGGCGGACTGCTCGACCTATGCGCTCCAGAGGTAGCCGACGCCGCGGACGGTTTCCAGGGGCTGAGCCAGTTCGGGGCCCAGCTTCGCACGGATACGGCGGACGTGGACGTCCACCGTGCGCGAGCCGCCGTAGTAGTCGAAGCCCCACACGCGGCGCAGCAGCGCGTCGCGCGAGTACGTGCGCGAGGGGTGCGTGACGAGGAAGGCCAGCAGCGCGTACTCGAGGTAGGTGAGGTCGAGCGGCTCGCCGGCCACGGTGACCTGGTAGGTTGCCAGGTTCACCGTCATGTTCTCCACGACGAGGCAGTCGGACGTGGCGGCCTCGTTGCCGGGCCACAGCAGCTGGCGGATGCGCGCCGCGCACTCCTCGGGCGAGGCGTTTCGCATCACGAAGTCGCTCTTCACCTGCACCGGCAGACGAAAGCGCGCGAGCTGGCCCTCCCCCACGATGACCAGGAGCGATGCCGTTCCGTCCTCGAGCAGCAGCGCCTCGATGCCGGCCACGTCCTCCGAGGCGCCGCCACGCGCCTCGTATACGACGAGATCGCATGCGGGATGGCGCCCGAGCAGCTTCTTGAACTGGGCGGAGGATCCCGCTGCCACGTCCACGTCCAGGCTCGACAGCACCTGCTGGAACTTATGCGCGTTGTCGAGGCTGTCGGCGACGAATATCACCTGCTTGCGCTGCATGCCCCCTCCTTTCGCACGTCACAGCACCGCGAGATAGCGGTCGCGCTCCCATTGCGACACGTACCCCTGGTAGTCGTTCCACTCGGCGCGTTTCGCGGCCACAAGGTACGAATGGATGTGATCGCCCAGCGTGGCGCGCATCAGCTCGGATTCCGCGAACAGCTCCACCGCCTCGCCCAGGCTCTCGGGAAGCGTGGCGATGCCCTGCTGGCGCAGATCCTGGCGCGACAGCATGAACAGATCCTGGTCCTCGTTGGGCTCCTGCAGCTCCAGCTCCTCTTCGATGCCCGCGAGGCCCGCCGCCAGCATGACGGCGAAGGCAAGGTAGGGGTTCGCGCTGGGGTCGGGGCTGCGCAGCTCGAGGCGGCACGCGCCCTCGCTCGCAGGTCGGTAGCCCGGCACGCGCACGAGCGTGGAGCGGTTCGAGCGAGCCCACGACAGGTAGATAGGCGCCTCGCCGCCGGCGATGAGGCGCTTGTACGAGTTCACGTGCTGGTTCGTGATGGCGCAGAACTCGGGCGCGTACTTGAGCAGGCCCGCCAGGTAGCGTTTGGCCACTTTCGACAGACGGTAGCCCTGGGGATCGTCCGGATCGTAGAAGGCGTTGTTGCCGTCGAGGTCGTAAAGGCTCTGGTGCACGTGCATGCCGCTGCCCGGCTCGCCCGCCATGGGTTTGGGCATGAACGACGCGTACACACCGTGCTTCATGGCGATCTCCTTGACGACCAGCTTGTACGTCATCACCGCGTCGGCCATGGACAGCGCGTCGGTGAAGCGCAGGTCGATCTCATGCTGCGACGGGCCGTTCTCATGATGCGAGTATTCCACGGGGATGCCCATCTTCTCCAGCGTGAGCACGGTGTCGCGCCGCAGGTCGGAAGCGTAGTCGAGGCTGGTCAGGTCGAAGTAGCCGCCGCGGTCGAGCACCTCGGTGCCCTCAGCGTCCTTGAAGTAGTAGAACTCCAGCTCGGGGCCGACGTTGAACGCATACCCCATCTCCTGCGCCTTCTCCACCGTGCGGGCCAGCACCTGACGCGGGTCGCCCTCGAACGGCGTGCCGTCGGGCGTGCGCAGGCCGCAGAACATGCGCGCCACCGCGTTGGACTCCGGCCGCCAGGGCAGCACCTGGAACGTGGAGGCATCGGGGAACGCCAGCATGTCGGACTCCTGCGTGCGGCAGAAGCCCTCGATGCAGCTGCCGTCGAAGCCCATGCCGTCGGCGAAGGCGTCCTCCAGCTCGCTCGGGATGACCGCGAACGACTTCATGCGCCCCAGCACGTCGGTGAACCAGAAGCGCACGAAATGGACGTCGCGGCTCTTGATGGTTTTCAGGACGAAGTCTTGCTCGGGGGTCACGGTCATCGGACGATCCTTTCTCTCTCGAACCACCATTATACTCGCCGGTGTTTCGGTTGCGTTTCGCGAGAGGGACGATGGTGACGGTCCGTCGCCAGAACCTTGCCGCTTCGCCGCGCTGCGCGCCGCGTGCTATACTTTATCCATCCGATCAGCGACGATCAGGAGGTATACCATGAAGTTCACCAACATCCTCGTGCCGTTCGACAAATCCGACCACGCATTGCATGCATTGACCCTGGCCAAGGGCCTGGCGGAGGAGGATCCCGCCATCAAGCTGCACGTCATCGGGGTCGTGTTCGTCTCCGACATCCCGCCTGCGCTAGGTCTCGACGCGAACCCGTACGAGAGCGCGCCGCCGCTGGTCATCCAGCCCGACCTGTACAAGAAGCTCGTCGAGGCGGCGCTCGACCGCGAGAAGGACGACATGAAGCAGGCCATCGGAGGGCTGCTCGACGGCATGCTCAACGACGTGGACATCGCCGCCGTCAACGCGCCGTCGCCCGTCGACGGCATCAACGACTTCGCGAAGGAGCACGGCTGCGACCTCATCGTCATGGGCTCGCGCGGCCTCGGCGTGCTGCGCGGCATGCTGGGCAGCGTCAGCTACGGCGTCCTGCGCTCCGCCGAGATCCCCGTCCTCGTGGCGAAGAAGGACGAGGAAGGGTAGCAACGGAAGGAAGCTGTCGCGGTCCCGACGGCTCGCGCCTGTTTTCGCGCGGGCCGTCGGGCATGAAGGCTCTATAAGTTGGTATACTGGCTTGCTATGGAAATCAATCGATACCAAACCCGCAAGCCCAAGCGCCTCGCCGTCGTCACGATGGGAGTGAAGCTGGGCGACGAGACGCGCGGCTACACGCGCTTTCGCTTCCTGTCGGAGCTGCTCGCGCGCGAGGGCTTCGAAGTCGACCTCATCACGTCATCGTTCCAGCATTGGGACAAGGCGCATCGCGACACGTCGAAAGCATGCTACCGAAACCTTCCCTACAACGTAGTGTTCATCGACGAGCCCGGCTACACGAAGAACCTCGATCTCACGCGCATTCGCAGCCATCGCGTGGCGGCGAAGAATTTGCGCGAGCATTTCGAGCGCACGGCGGGCACCTACGACCTCGTCTACGCGGAGATTCCGCCGAACGACGTCGCGCGCGTATGCGCCGAAGAGGCCGACAAGCAGGGCATCCCCTTCGTCGCCGACATCAACGACCTATGGCCCGAGGCCATGCGCATGGTGGTGGACGTGCCCGTGGTCAGCGACGTGGCCTTCTACCCCTTCTCGCGCGATGCTAAGCGCGTCTATCAGCTGCTGTCAGCTGCCGTCGGAACCTCTGACGAATACGCAGCGCGTCCGGCGAAGGATCGCGCGAAGCCCTACCCGAAGGCAACCGTGTACGTGGGCAACGACTTGGCGGCGTTCGACGAGGGCGCCCGAATCAACGCGCCCGCAGTACGCAAACCGGAAGGCGAGCTGTGGGTCGTCTACGCCGGAACGCTCGGCGCCAGCTATGACGTGGCGACCCTCGTCGAAGCCGCCGCGCTGCTCGAGCGCGGGCGCCTCGTGCGCGCCGCATCGAAGGACGACGAACTGCCGCCTGCGCTACCCCCCGTGCGCGTGAAGGTGCTGGGCGATGGTCCCGATCGCGAGAAGCTCGAAGCGCTGGCCGTGCAGCTGAACGCCCCCGTGGATTTTCTGGGCTACACGGCCTACGAGCTGATGGCGGCGTACTTGTGCGCATCGGACATCACGGTGAACTCGCTCGTCAAATCGGCGGCGCAGAGCATCGTCACGAAAATCGGCGACTACCTGGCCAGCGGGAATCCCATGATCAACACAGGCTCGAGCCCCGAGTTCCGCGCGAAGGTGACCGCCGACGGCTTCGGAGCGAACGTCGAAGCGGAAGACGCGCAGGCGCTGGCCGACGCCATCGCGAAGCTCGCAGGTCACGCGTCGCTGCGCAAGATCATGGGCTCGAAGGCGCGTGCCGTCGCCGAAAAGGAGTTCGACCAACCCCGCGCGTACCGCGAGATCGTGGATTTGCTGCGCACGTTGCTGTGATTTCTGTCGAACGACTCGCCAAAGCGGGCGGAGCGCGTCAAAATAGGGAGCTTGCATACGCCGATTGCGTGCGATCACGCAGGTCGCACGCCGTTTACAGGGTACCAAGGAGCAATCGTGACTGAGCAGAAACGCATTTCGTTCTCACCGCCCGACATCACGCAGGCGGAGCTCGACGAGGTGGCCGACGCGCTGAGAAGCGGCTGGATAACCACCGGCCCGAAGACGAAGGAGTTCGAGCGCGAGATCGCCCTCTTCGCACAGGCCGAGCGCTCGGCCACGTTCGCGTCGGCCACCGCAGCGCTCGAATGCGCCCTGCGCGCTTTCGGCATCGGCCCGGGCGACGAGGTGATCACGAGCGCCTACACGTACACGGCCTCTTGCTCGGTCATCTGCCATGTGGGTGCGACTCCGGTGCTCTGCGACGTGGCGCCCGGCTCCTACGAGATGGATTACGACGCCCTGCCCGATCTCGTCACCGAGCGCACGCGCGCCGTCATCCCCGTGGACATCGCAGGACGCATGGTCGACTACGACCGTCTGTTCGCCGCACTCGATTCGGCGAGCGACCGCTGGAAGCCCGCGACGGAGCTGCAGAGCGCGTTCGATCGCGTCATCGTCTTAGCCGACGCCGCCCACTCGTTCGGCGCGACATATCAGGGACGTCCCTCCGGGTCGGTGGCCGACTTCACCGCCTTCTCGTTTCACGCCGTGAAAAACCTGACGACGGCCGAAGGAGGCGCGCTTGCATGGCGCGCGGGCGCGTTCGATTCCGACGAGCTGTACCGCCGGTTCATGTTGCAGTCGCTGCACGGCCAGACGAAGGACGCGCTGGCGAAGAACCGCGCGGGCGCCTGGGAGTACGACATCGCCTTCCCCGGGTGGAAGTGCAACATGACCGACATTCAGGCGGCCCTCGGCCTCGCGCAGCTGCGCCGCTACCCCGCCTCGCTCGCCCGTCGGCGCGCCATCGTCGAGCGCTACGAGCGCAACCTGGGCGAATGCGATGTCGAGCTGCTGAGGCATTACGGCGAAGACTTCGAGTCGAGCGGGCATCTCATGCTCGTGCGCCTCACGGGCAAATCGTCGGCGTTCCGCAACGCGCTCATCGAGCGGATGGCCAACGACGGCGTGGCGACGAACGTGCACTACAAGCCGCTGCCCCTTCTCACCGCGTACCGCGACCTCGGCTTCGCCATCGCCGACTTCCCGAACGCG
Organism: Eggerthella sp.; assembly: GCF_048329335.1. Lineage (NCBI taxonomy): Bacteria > Bacillati > Actinomycetota > Coriobacteriia > Eggerthellales > Eggerthellaceae > Eggerthella > Eggerthella sp. The sequence continues at coordinate 10,173 of NZ_DBFEGU010000433.1, forward strand.
CTTGCGCAGTTCGAGAACGAGGTGACGCTGCCGCTGCACACGTTGCTCTCCGACGAGGACGTGGACTACGTGGCGGGATCGTTCAAGCGCGCCCTGGACGGACTCGAGGCGGAAGGCGTCCGCTGATGTACGTGAGTTTCGGAAAACGCGTGTGCGACATCGTCGTAGGGCTGGTGGCGCTGCCCTTCGTGCTGCTGATCATCGCGGTGCTGGCACCGTTCATCCACTTCGAGGACAAGGGCCCCGTCTTCTACAACGCGCCGCGCGTCGGAAAAGACGGGCGCGATTTCAAGATGTACAAGCTGCGCTCGATGCGGGTGAACGCGCCCGACCTCATCATGGAGGACGGCTCCACCTACAACGGCGCCGACGACCCGCGCATGACGCGGGTTGGTGCCTTCATGCGCAAGACGTCGCTCGACGAGATGCCGCAGTTCCTCAACGTACTGAAAGGCGACATGAGCGTCGTAGGGCCCCGCCCCGACTTGCGCCGCGAAACGGAGCTTTATGAGGGAGAGGAAGGCCTCAAACTCACCGTGAAGCCCGGCATCACCGGGTACGCCGCCGTGTACGGACGCAACTCGCTGCCCTGGCACGACCGTCTGGCGCTCGACGTGCACTACGTGCGCAACGTGTCCTTCCCGCTCGACGTTAAAGTGTTCTTCAAGACGTTCTCGGCCGTATTCAACCAGGAGGGCGTGTTCGTGGAAGACGGGTCGGAGAAGTAACGTTCGGCTAACGTGACCCCTGCCGACCCGACGCGCACGTCCCTCACCCTCTATCATGGTCGTGCGCCACGCAATGGGGGCGCTCGACAAAAAGCACGCAGGAGAGTGAGACCATGACGAACGATCAGACGGCAATGCTTGCACGGTACGGCATCGATTACGCCGAAGCGATGGAGCGATTCTGCGGCAACGAGTCCCTGTTCGCCCGCATCGCCGTGAAGTACCTGGACGACCCGCATGTCGATGCGCTCGAAGCCGCGATGGCCAGCGGCGACGCAGCCGCAGCCGAGCGCGAAGCCCATTCGCTCAAAGGCGTCGCCGGCAACTTGTCGTTCGTGCGCCTTTACGACCTGGCCGCGCGAGTCACCGATGCACTGCGCGCCAACGATATCGACAGCGCACGCACCCTCATGCCCGGCCTGCGCGAAAGCCACGTTGCCGTGCTGGAAGCGCTGACGAACCTGGAAGAGTAGGGACTTTCGACCTCGATGCGCTAGCAGGCATCGAGGCAGAGGCGCCTACGCTTTCGCCTTCTCACGGCCGAACAGCTCGTTCCAGTCGCTTGCGGCCAATACAGTGCCCGCCAAGATGACCACGCAGCAGACGATCGATATCGGCGTCGGCATCGTTCCCTGCAACACGAGCGCGAACAGGACGGCCCAGGCCGAATAGCTGATATTGAGAGCCATGGACTTCGCCGCCCCGATAGGCGACGAGATGCTCTTGTAGTAGAACAGGTACGACACGGTTCCAGCCAAAGCAGCCAGCCCTACCACGCCCGTCGCGAGACTGGGAACAACTGCGGCCGTGAAACCCCAGGCACCGAATAGCGGCAATACGGCGATCGCGTACACGAGCGCCGACGTGGTCTCGCGGATCTGAAGCGCCGTCTCGTTGTCGACGGCATCGTCGCGCATACCCCAAGCGCAGATGACGGCTTCGGACCCCCATCCCAAAACGCACAACAGCGCACCGAACAAACCGAGGATCGGATTGCCCAGCTCCGATTCGCCGGAAGACACATAGCCCATGACGATGATACCGGCAAGGGCCGCCAGCAATGCGACGAACTGCTTAGGCGCCATGCGTTCCTTCAGGAACACGAAGGCGAGGAAGGCGCCAACTGCAGGATAGAACGACGAGATGATGGCAGTATAGCCGGCACCGATATTGTTGATGGCTATCACGTAGCCGGTCATGCCGATAGGCCCGCCCAAAAGCGCCCCCAGAATGACCGCCTTGCCGCTGCGCGTTTTAAGCGCCGCTAACGTGTCGCCCAGACGACCCCGCACGCCCATGTAGATCAACAGCCAGATCGCGCAGAAGATGTCATGCAAAGCGGCGCTCGCGATAGCTGCAAACGCAATCGCCTCGGCAGTGCCGATGAAAGGGCTCATCGACAATCCGATTCCGAGGACGACCGTGTCAAGACCCCAGAGCAAGCCGCTCGTCAGACCGAACTTCATTCTTCCAAAACCCTTCATGGCGCTCCCCTTAGTCGCTTCCCTGACGGTACCAGTCCAGCACCTTGTCCAGATAATCCTTCGCGTAACGGTAATAGACGTACAGCCACTCGCCAACCATGTCCCCTTCTGCCTCTTTGAGCAGCGACCACACGTACCAGCACCATCCCGCAAGCGCCACGAAGGCGAAGTTGTGACGGCGCTCCGCCGCAGACGGCTCGCGCCCGAAATAATACGCAAGGGCACGCGATGCCTCCTCTTCGCTCAGCTGGCAGCACACCGTGAACGTGCCGAAATCGCTTGCGTAGTCGGACATGCCGGAATACTCCCAATCGATGAGCGACATGTCGTCCTGGTCGTCGATAAGGAAGTTCAGCATGAAGAAGTCGTTATGGGTCAGGCAGATGCGCGCATCGTCTGCATCCACGAAGCGCTTGAGTTCCTCGGCCCGTGCAGCCATCTCAGCATAACCCGGCACTTCAATGCGGCCGGACTTGCGCTCCAGCAGACGCTCGTAACGCTTGCCCTCGGTGAAGAAATCGAACGAGCGCTCCACCTTCGCACCGGATTCGTGCAGGCGACGAGCCATTTCCATTGCACGCTTGACCTGCTCAGGGTCATGCGGATCGAGCTGGCGGCAATCGGGGATAAAGCGCGACAGCTTCCAGCCTTTTTCGGGATCCTCGGTGATGAACGTACGATCAAGCCCCAGATCGCGCGCCACGCCTTGAGCCACCACCTCGGCTCGGCGATCGATGATGCCCTCCGTCCCGATGCCGGGATGGCGATACACGTATTCGGAGTCGCCCACACGGATATGGCACGATAGATTGGTGAGGCCCTGCTTCAGCGGATACACGTCGCGAATATCGTCTTTGTCGCACCCGAGCGCTGCAACGATATTGTCGAAAGCCTCGGAATCGACGTTTTCCAGGAAACGCGGATCGAATTCGCGCAGCTCGTCGAGTGTGTCGAACTCGAATACCGTTCCGACGGGGTACTCGCGCGCAACCATGTCCAACTCCGCGATATGGTCGACGTACAGCTCTTCCCACAGCTTATCGGCCGTCGTCGGCAGATCGTACTCCTCCTCGAGTATTCGGGAAAAGGCACGAGAAAAGTTTTTATCGAAGTAAACATGGCCGAGCATGATAAGAGAGTCGCTGCCACCGATATCGACCGAAACGATGCGGTTGCCCGAACCCAAACGCATGCACCATTCGTTCGTAGGGCCCTCTTGGTATTGGGCAGCGTAATAGGCCTTCCACACGTACGGCTCGAAGGGGTTCTCGACGAAGTAGTTGTCGGAAGAGCATATGAACGTGTTGCCCAGACGCTCGCGCACCACCATGAGAGAGGAATGGTTGTTCCGCGTGGCGTATTCCTCGTTCACGACGATGGACACGCCGTGCTTCTCTTCAAGGTAGAAGAAGTACTCCTTCTTGTACCCTGCCACCACAGTGATGTCGTCGATGCCGGACTCCTGAAGCTGGCGGATCTGACGCTCGATCAGAATCTCTCCACGAACATGCAGCAGACCTTTGGGCTTCTCGTAGGAAATAGGGGCGAACCGCGACGACAGGCCAGCTGCCAAGATGATAGCGTTGTCCACCTTAAAAGGAGCGAGCGCCTCGAACCCGGCGTCGGACAGTGCGCCGTCGACGACAAGCCCTTTGTCGACCAGCGCTTTGTAGGCCGCGTTCACCGAACCCAACGACATGGCCTTACGAGCGGCGATCGCCCGCTGGCTCGTCCCCGGTTCGCGTTCGAGCGCAGCGAGCACCGCGAATTCGTTCTTCGTGATCAAAACGGAGCATCCTTTCATGGCAGATTCAGACGATCTCGATCGTGCGTCGAAGTTCATTTTTTATTGCATTTTAAAGAATCTGAACGGTATGTTCATTTACAATTTTCTACTACAAAATATGAACACATAGAAAACGCGCTCCCCGTTCTCGGAGAGCGCGCCGAATTTTGCAGGAGATGCCCGTCGCCGCCGAATCAATAACCCAAAAGCTTGTCTACAACGTTCATGACTTTCGTGCCATAGGTCTTGTCAGCCGCCCAGGTACCGGAAAGCTTGTCGACCGTGGGTGCCGAGCCACGCTTGCCGGCAAGAAGACCGAATCGCGTGTCGACACAAGACTGATTGAGCGGTGCCGTTGAAGCATAGCCTTTCAAGTGCTGAGCTTGCGCCAGAAGGCCCGTTTTCACATCTGGGAACTCTTCACCAGCAACGCCGTTGCCCGTTGCGCCCAGACCTCCGAAATTGCACTGCACTTTGCCGTTCCTGTCCACGTCTCCGCCGAACTGCAGCCATCCGGTCTCCACCATGGCCTGAGCGAACAGCACCTCGGCGCGGACATCCTCGGATCGAGCCTGATCCAGCAGCACCTGGCAAAAGTCCTTGATGGTGGCAGCCCCTCGCGACGCGTACTTATCAACAGGATAAGGAACGCCCTGCGCGTTGAAGAGCGTCACCATCTGCTCCACCGTCGCAAGCGAAGGGCCCATGATGGAGTCGGACGGCAGCAGCGCACCCGACGAATCGAAGCGGTAGGTCTCGCCTTCTATAGTGGCCTTTCCCGTGACCATCGCTCCCGACTCCCCAAGATAGTAGCGCTTACCGTCCAAATCGAGCCAACCGGTGTGCATGGCTCCCGATCCGTTCAGGTAGTACCACGTGCCACCCTGCTTCATCCAGCCGCCGGAGCGCATGGCTCCGGAACCTTCGAAGTAGTACCACTTGCCGTCGGCCGCCTTCGCCCAGCCGGTGGCCATCCTCCCGCTCTCGGGGTCGAGCC
>NZ_DBFEGU010000434.1:0-1709 GCF_048329335.1 Eggerthella sp.
GTCCCGCGCGCCCTGCGCTTTGCCTGCCCGTCCCGCGCGCCTCGCGCTCCGCCCGCGAGTCCCGCCCCCGCATGCCGCGAAAGAGGGGGCACCGGGATCGAGCCGCCCTTGGCGAACCGCTAGAAACGGCGAAGGATCCGAATGTTTCACGTGAAACATCTGTTCTCAAGCACCAGATTGTTTCACGTGAAACATTTGAGCGCATCAGGGTGCCTCGAGGCGAGGAGGGGTCGGAGCCGGATCGCGTCGCCCGCGCGGGCTCCGCCGGTTCTGCGCATCCGTGGTGCGGTGGGGGCGCGGGCGCGGTTCTACACGGGCGCGAGCGCGACGCGACGTCCTGCGGCTTCGATGCGGGCGAGAGCGTGGCGCGACGTCCTGCGGCTTCGGCGCGGGCGCGCCGCTGTGCGCCGGACAACTGCGCGGGAAGAGGGCCACATGCGCAGGCCGTTCGTGCGAACGGGACGCCTTGCGATGCGGGTGCGCTGAGCCGGCCTTTACGCCTCCAGGTACGCCTGGAGCGCGGGCCAGCGACGGGCCGCTTCGGCGTAGCCCTGCTCGTAGAGCGCGAACAGCTTGTCGGCGTCGCGCTCCATGCTGCCCACGGTAACCGGCTCGGGAGGCCTGATGAGGAACAGCTTTCCGGCATCGTGCAGGCGAGGCAGCGCGCGGTACGTGCGGTTGTACTCGTAGTGGCGGTGCTGCAGGCGCTCGAGGTAGTGGGGGTACAGTCCATAGCGCTGGCGCAGGATGGCCATGAGCTTGTTCGGTCCTTTCACGTAGTCGGTCGCCTGCGTGAGCACCACGATGTGCTTGCGCGCGCCCGTCAGCATCGAGTACATAATGGGCACGCTGTCGCAGGTGCCGCCGTCCAGCAGCAGCTTGCCGTCGACGTCCACGATCTGGCTGACCAGCGGCATGGACGACGACGCGATGAGGTAGGGCAGGTCGGCCAGCGAGTCGGCGAAGGGGTGGTAGTCCGCCTCGCCGGTGACGAGGTCGCTGGAAACGGCGATCAGCTGCATGGGCGACTGGTCGAACCCGGCGTAGTCGAACGGCTCCAGGCGGTTGGGGATCTCGTCGAAGGCGAACTCGCGCCCGCAGGCGTTGCCGGTGCGCACGAAGCTCTTCATGGACAGATAACGCCAGTCGTCGCAGTACTTCGTGTTGAGGTAGCACGTGCGGCCGTCTTCGCCGGCCACGTAGTTGTAGCCGCACAGCGCACCCGCCGACACGCCGATGACGCGCTCGCAGAACAGCTTCTGATCCATGAAGAAGTCCAGCACGCCGGCCGTGAACTGGCCGCGCATGGCGCCGCCTTCCAGCACGAGGTTCACCGGGACGGTGCCGTGTCCGCGCCAAGCGGGCACGTGCGACGATGCGGGCGAGGAGGCGGGTGCTGCGAAGGCGTGCTCGGTCGTTTCGCTCATGCGGGTTCCTTTCTGTGGGTCGTCTCCGATTATATCTCAGCGCGCCCGCCCCTCGAGCATTCGCAGGCAAGACGTGCAACAAGGCCGCCGTCTGTGGAGCAACGATGGAGGAGACCGTCCTCGACGACCGTTCACCGGGCGAAAATGTCGGGAATGTCGAGATTCATGCTCCGAACCGTAACAATTTGATGCACAGTTGAGCAAACGCGTTTACAATACGATGCGAACAAGAATTGCCGCGGGTGAGAGATGCGCGCGGCCCCTACAAAGGAGGCTTTAACA
>NZ_DBFEGU010000435.1:0-8826 GCF_048329335.1 Eggerthella sp.
GATCAACGCTCGCACGGGGAAGAAGGATCGCCTCGGCCACCTGTACGTGATGATGGGCAAGGAATCCGTCGACGTGAAGAGCGCGAAGGCCGGCGACATCATCGTGGTGCCGAAGCTCACCGATACGCGTGCCGGCGACACGATGTCGAAGTCGGGCGACGTGGCCATCGACCCCTTGCCGCTGCCCGTCCCTCAGTACCCGGTGGCCATCGAGGCGGCGAACAAGAAGGACGAGGACAAGCTGGGAACGTTTCTGGCTCGCGCGGCCGAGAACGACCCCACGCTGATCATCAACCGTAGCGAAGAGACGCACCAGACGGTGATCACGGCCATGGGCGAGGCGCAGATCGAGACGCTGATCGCCCGGCTCAAGGAGCAGACGGGCGTGGAGGCGAAGCTCATCCCCGTGCGCATTCCGTATCGCGAGACCATCCGCAAGACGGCCGAGGCGCAGGGTCGTCACAAGAAGCAGACGGGCGGCGCGGGGCAGTTCGGCGATTGCTGGCTGCGCATCGAGCCGAATCCGGGAGCGGGCTACGAGTTCGTCGACGAGATCGTGGGCGGCAAGATTCCCCGCGGCTACCTGCCGGCCATCGACAAGGGCGTGCAGGATGCCATGCGCGAGGGTTTCTTGGCCGGATATCCTATGGAAGACATCAAGTGTGCGGTGTACGACGGCTCGTACCACTCCGTCGACTCCAACGAGATGGCGTTCAAGACAGCCGCGCGCATCGGCTTCCGTGCCGCGTGCGAGAAGGCCGACCCCATTTTGCTGGAGCCCATGGCGAACCTCGACGTGACGGTGGGAGAGGAGTACGCCGGCGCGGTGATGGGCGACATCTCCACGCGCCGCGGCCGTATCGTGGGCACCGACTCGAACGACGCGGGCGAGACGGTCATCATGGTGCGCGTACCCTACGCCGAGGTGGTCACGTACACGAAGGACCTGCGGGCCATCACGCGCGGCTCGGGGTCGTACTCCATCGAGCTGGAAGGCTACGAGCCGGCACCGGCCGACGTGACGAAGAAGCTGGTGGAAGCCTACCAGGCTGCGCGCGCTGCGGGGAACTAGCGCGCTTGCGACATGATCCGTCGAGGGTTTGAGAGTGGAGGAGGGAGCCGCGGTGCGGCTCCCTCCTCGGTTTCGGGGGTGGGGTGCGAGGGAAGGGCCGGCTAGGCTTCGAGCGCCTGCGGCCGGTCTTCCGCGCTGGCGGCGGGCTTGCGCTTCGGACGGCCTGCGGGAGGGCGCTCGCGTAGGCGGGCCTCCACGCTGTAGCCCGTCACCCAGGTGTTGTGCCCGTACTTGAACGACTCGAGGAGGCCGTCGCGGATCATGTGGCTGACGCGCGAGGGGGACACGCCCAAGGCGCGCGCGGCTTCGGCAGCCGTCATGCGGGGGATGGTTTCCAGCCCGGCGTCGATGGCGACGGTGATGATCCGTCCGCCGTAGCGCGGCTCGTTGTCGAAGGTGGGCTCGGGAGTTGCCTCGTCGTGCATCGCGTAATCCTCAACGACGGTTTTCAGCCAATCGACCGCCATCTCGCACGCTTCGCGAAACGTGGCGCCCGACGTGCCGCCGCACTCGAAATCGAAGGGCCAGACGGTGTAGCGGCCCTCATCGAGGAACACTTCAAACTCGTACACGTGCTTCATGCTCGTCTCCTTCGGAGGGGGTGGGCTATTTGAGTCCGGCCTGTTTTTTCATGACTTCAAATTGCTGGTTTGAGATCTCGCTATGTCGCTCGATAACGGTTCTTCTGCCGTCGGGATGCCTGAACTTGTCGTGATTTGTGCCCCTTCGTTCTTGAAGCCGTTCTGCCGGAAAAACCTGACGACCTCTCTGCGCTTGACCATCCTATCCCCGATCCCTTTTATTGTCAATACTATTTATAATTTAGCAAGCTCGTGCGGTGCGTAAGGGTTTCATGCGACGGGCGGCCGAGTTGGATGCTTTCCGCCCGCCGCGTTTCGTACGGTTTGCAGCGGCGCCGAGCCATGGCCGTTCCCTGTCTCGCCGATGGCGGCGCCGCTGCAATTTACCGTGCTTCCATGATAACGACCTGGTCTTACGTTTTGATGGCGTGCGTCCAGCGCGGAGCACCTTCGAATCCAGCGCAACTGCCACGCGTTTCCAGCGCGGTTTCCACGTTTCGTGCAACCGTTTCCAACGCGGTTTACCCGTGCGTTGCCGAAGACTCCAACGCGTTTCAAACGTGCGGGCGGCACCCGCCTTGCGCGGATGCCGCCCGTTGTCATGAGGATTGTGGGGAATGGGGAGGCTGGATGCCTCGATGTTGCGAGAAGGGTGCGGGAGGCTACTCCGCGCGATCTGCCGGGAGGATTTCCAGCCAGCAGCCGTCGGGATCCTCGATGAAGTAGATGCCCATGCGCTCGTTCACGAAGCACACGCAGCCCATCTCCTCGTGCAAGGCGCGCGCGGCGTCCATGTCGTCCACCTCGAAGGCCAGGTGCGTGTCGCGTCCGCCGTTGTCGTAAGGCTCGGTGCGGCCGCGGTTCCACGTGAGCTCCACCTGGAAATCGGTCTTTTCGTTGCCGAGGAACACGTTTTCCCACGATCCGTCGTCGGGCCCCATGCGCCTCTGAACGGCCAGGCCCAGCGCGCGTTCGTAGAACGCGAGCGACGCGCCCAGGTCGAGGACGTGGATGCAGCGATGGATCATCTTCGCTTTCATGGCAGCTCCGTTTCTGCGCGAAATTGCGCGCATCCGCGCGCGGTTCGTTCGCTGGAAGTATACCCGAGATAACGGCATCGTGACGGCTTTGCGACGGAACCACTAAAGGAGAACGAGGAGAAGGCTTGGCGATGCCAGAATACTTTACGCGAAGCGTTAGCGAGGATCGATTGCGGGAGCGCTGCGAACGCACCTGTCGGGAGGGGGACGGCGAAATCGAGAGCTGTAGGTAAAAACGGCTCGGTTTGGTAATTTCGGAAACATCCCATCGCGCCCGTCTGCGGGCGTGGGAACAGTTTGCTTGACGTTTTACCAGATGGGGCAGCTTCTCTCTGTATCCTACCTTTTCGATATGATTGCCAAACCGCCTTGTTCGCTCCATGCGGGGACGTTTTCGGCGTCATGGCGCGCTGCGGAAGGTCGACCTTGCGCGAGCCCTGGACATTTGCGCATTTGCGGTGCGAGACCTTGCACCTGTCCGCGACGGTGCTATACTCCGTTTGAAAAACTGACTAGTCAGTCAAAAAATGAAGGCTGACGAACGACGCGAAGGACGTGATGGGCATGCAGGAGAAGCCGGCTACCATCGAGCCGTGGGTGGATGGAGCGAAGCCGCCGTCGAAGGGGGCGGACGCGCTTCAGATGCGTCCGGAATCGGGCACGTTCGTGCGCGAGGGAGCCGCATTCGCCGGCGCACCGTACATCAGCGCACGCGGGTTGGGGTTGAAGACGTACGCAGGATACGCGTACCGCGAAGTGGACGTTGACGTGCACAAAGGGGAGCTGGTGGCCGTGCGCGGGCGCAACGGCAGCGGAAAGACGGCGCTTCTGCTCACGCTGGCGGGCCGCATGAAGCAGACGGAGGGAACGTTGAACGTGGGCGAATTCGAGCTGCCGCGCCAGCGCTCGAAGGCGGAGCGGCACGTGGGCCTGGGGTTGTTCAGCGGGTTGAACGACCTCCAGGACAGCTTGACGGCGGCATATGCGTTGGGAGCCGAGTTCGAGCTGTACGGTCGTAAGCCGCGCCGCGAGGCGGTTACGGACTACCTGCGGCAGTGGCAGCTGGGCGACGTGGCGAACGTGCGCGTGAAGGATCTCACATCGCAGAAGCTCGCACAGCTGGGTATCGCGCTTGCGTTTGTGGGCGAACCCGATGCCGTGGTGGTGGACGACGTGGAGAGCCAGCTGACCATGTCGCAGTCGGAGGCTCTCGTCGATCTGCTGCTGGATGCGGCGCGCACGCGCAACGTCGCCGTCGTCGTGGGAGTGGTGGAGCGCGATCTGGCCGCCATGGCCGACGCGACGGTGTATCTGTCGAAGGATGGTGAGTAGCTCATGGCGTTCAAGGGACTCAGGTTCGCCGGCCTCGAATGGAAGAACATCACGGCATCGAAGATCATGTGGGTGGTCATCGCCGCCATCGCCATCATGCCGCTTCTGTACGGCGCGCTGTATCTGGCGGCGTTCCAGGATCCGTACGCGCGCCTGAACACGGTGCCCGTGGCCGTGGTGAACGAGGACAGGGGCGCGGTGATCGCCGCCGAGCAGCGCAACCTCGGCGACGATGTGGTGCAGCAGCTCAAGGATACCGACGACGGTCTGGGCTGGCACTTCGTGTCGGCCGACGAGGCGCGGAAGGGCCTCGAGGACGGCGAGTACTTCATGACGTGCACGATTCCGGCCGACTTCTCCGAGAGCATCGCCTCGGTCGACGGCTCCGCACCCGAGAAGGCCCAGTTGAAGATCGACTACAACCAGAGCGAGAACATGTTGGCGTCCCAGATCGGCGAGACGGTGTGGAAGGAAGTGCGCACGCGGGTGAGCGACACGGTGGCCGCCGAGTACTGGACGACCGTGCTCGGGCGCGTGGCCGATTCGGGCAAGGACATCCAGAAGGCCGCCGACGGTGCGGGCGATTTGAAGAACGGCCTGATCACCGCACATGACGGAAGCGTTGCCATCACGTCGAATCTCGGCACGCTCAAGGACGGCGCGCTGACGCTGGACGCCGGCCTGGGCAGCCTCGTCTCCGGCGCATCGTCGCTCGACGGCGGCTTGGGCACCTTGTCCGGCGGCACGTTCGCGCTGAAAGACGGAACGCAATCCCTCGTAGCGGGTGCGAACCAGCTGAAGGACGGTGCCGGCCAGGTCGCCTCCGGCGCGAGCGGCGTCGCAGACGGCGCCGGCAGGCTGCAGTCCGACGGCACCAGCAAGGTCGCCGCCGGCGCAAGCGAGCTGGCAAAGGCCACGGCCTCGCTGCCGGGGGACGACGAAGTGGCCGCGTTCAATCAAGGCGTCGCCGATCTGGACGCGGGCTTCGGCGCGAGCGACGACATGTCGCAGACAACCGTCAACGGCGGTCTCAACAACCTGTCGGCGGGACTGGATGCGCTCGACGCGAAGGTCAAGGCCGGCACCGCCGCGATTTCCGGTAGTGTCGGATCCGAGTCCGACGACGATCCGCAGGCTTCGCTGTACGGCGCGTTGAACGTGCAGGCCAAGCTGCTCGATGCCGCTGCGGCCGACCCGAAGAACGCGGCGGCGTACATCGAGCAGGCCAAGAAGATCAACGAGGGCTTGCAAGGCTCCGCCCGCGACCTCAAAGGTGCCCTCGCTTTGATGGACGCTCAAGTGGACGACGGTGTCTCCCTGCTCAAGGACGGCGTCGCGAAAACGAAGGACGGCGCGGCGAAGGTTCAAAAGGGCGCCGACTCTCTCCTTGGCACGGTGTCGCCGCTGGTCGACAGCGCTCCTTCGCTGCGCGCCGCCGTGCTGCAGCTCGACGCCGGCGCCAACGAGGTGAACGCCAACATGTCCTCGCTTGTAGCCGGCTCCTCGAAGGTGGCGTCCGGCGCCTCGCAGGTGAACGACGGCGCGTCCTCGGCGGTGTCGGGTGCGAACCAGCTCGACGACGGAGCGGCGCAGCTTGTCGATGGCGTCCAAGCAGCCAAGAACGGTGCGGGTCAGCTGGTTGCCGGCACGCAAAGCGCCAAGGACGGTTCTGCGCAGATCGCTTCCGGCGCCGTGCAGTTGGAGGAGGGCAGCGGTACGCTCGCTTCGGGTCTGACCGACGCAGTGGACGGCTCCGGCGAGTTGTCCACCGCCCTCGCAGACGGCGCGAAGACCGCCGCCGAGCAGACGACGAACATCGACGGCAAGTCCGAGGTGATGAGCGATCCCGTCGAGCTTGCGAACGAGTACTACACCACCGTGAAGAACTACGGAACCGGATTCGCCCCGTACTTCATGGCGTTGGGTCTGTGGGTAGGCGGTCTTGTGGCAGGGTTCGTGTTCAAGCCGCTCAACAGCCGCCTCATCATGTCGGGCGCGAATCCGGTCACGGTGGCGTTCTCGAACTACCTGCCGGTGGCGTTCTTCTCGCTCATCCAGGCCACGCTGCTCATGGTGGTGCTTCAATTCGGCCTGCAGCTGCAAATCGACAACGTTCCCGCGTTCTACGCTATGGGCTACCTCACGGCTCTCGTGTTCGCGGCCATCATGCAGATGCTTATGGCGGCGTTCGGGTTCCCCGGTAAGTTCGTCGCCATCATCCTGCTTATGCTGCAGCTGACGGCTTGCGCGGGCACGTTCCCCATCCAGACGACGCCCGACTTCTTCCAGGTTATCAACCCGTACATGCCCATGACGTACGTGGTGCAGGGCATGCGCCAGATCATGACGGGATTGGATTACGGCATCGTGGGCTTCGACTGCTTCGTGTTGTTCGCAATCGGGGCTGCGTGCTTCGCGCTGACGTGTCTTGTGGCGTATCGCAAGCGCACGGTGCGTATGGAGGACTTGCATCCGGTGCTGCAGCTCGGCTAGTTTCCGACCTGCTACACTGGGGAATGACAGACGAACGGCCCGGCGACGGACGCCGGGCCGCGGGGGTGATGCGATGATGGGAACGAAGCGAACCGAGAAAGCGTGCGCGACGCGCAAGCAGCTGCTCGAAGCGGCGTTGGCGGTGATCGGCGAGAAGGGGTACTCGGCGGCCACGGTCAACGAGATAGTCGATGCGGCCGGCGTATCGAAGGGCGTGGCGTATTATCACTTCAAAAGCAAGGCCGTCATGGCCGAGAGCATCCTGGAAGAGGGGATCGGCGGGCTCATCGAGGGCTTCGAGCGCATCGCTGCGGAGGCTCCCACCGCGCCCGAGGCGCTTACCGGCATGGTGGAGCTGTTCGCCACGAGCATTTTCGAGAACAAGGCGTTCGGGCGCTTCTTCGTGTCCGAGCTGTGGCGCGAGGGTCGCGTGTGGTCAAGGTCCATGCGCGACTACGAGGGGCGCTTGTTGGACGTGTTGGAGGGTCAGCTGGCGCGCGGTCAGAGGGAGGGCTTCATCCGGTCCGAGATCGATCCAGCGTTCGAGGCAGTGGCGCTGATCGGCATGGTGCTGACTACCACGCTGTACTACATCGGCGACGAGAGCCCGCTGCTGGGCGCGCCGTCTCACCAGCGCGCAGGGGCACAGGCGATCGGAGGCAAAAACGGTTTCATCGCGCGTATCGTCGATTTCGTCCGACACGCCAACGCCTCCCCGGGGGTGTTGGGGTAGGCGTGGCGAGAGCGTAAGCGGTTCGGAATTCGGCATCGTTCGCGATGTCGAATTTTTTGTTGCCCTGTACTTCGTGTCGATTCATATCGTAGAATGTGAACATGGATCAGAATAGTCAACATTTGAAAGGAGAAATGAATATGTTGTTCTACAGCGAAGGGTCTACGTTGGGTACTTGCGCGCTGATCGGCTTTGGCAGTCTCTGCTTCAATCTTGGATTTAGCTCCATGCCTCAGGAAAAACCAAACCTGGCTGCAGTTTAAGCAGTGTGGAAGGTGCAGCGTAGGCGGTACTTCGATAGTGGGTTGACTACTTATTCGGCAATTATTAGAGATCGGCAAGTAGCGTGACGAAAAGCATTCGGAAGATAGAGAAAGCTCTCGCTAAGCTCGAAGTGCTTGGTTCAAGGCTTAGTTGCTTGTTCTTGGTTGCTTTTGTCTTCGTTTGCGTTTTCGTAGCGCTGTTTTTAGTGGCCAAGGTAAGTGATTTCGCAGGTTCGGGCGAAGCTCTCGATGTGTCTTACCTCATGCAGCTGACGTTGAGCCTTCTCGATTTTGCGATCTACGGAGTGATTCTTTTGGTCATGAGAAGCATCGCGAAAGATGTAGCACAAGGTCGTTCGCCCTTCACCATTGCCCATGCTAATCAAATTAGAATCATCGCTTGGCTGTTTTTGACGGGATTTGTTCTCGGCATTTTGATATCGTCCGGTTTTGTGTCAGTTGCGAATGCTGGTGGGTTTCATATAGGACTTGCTTCGGATGAATCGGCCAACTATTCGGTTATTTCCATCGACGTCAAATCCGTCGTTGGGGCTGTCGTTTGCTTCTCGCTCTCTTCCGTTTGGAAGTACGGGGCTTTGCTGCAGGCCGATTCGGATGATTACCTGTAGGGGCTTGAATATGGCGAAGCACCTGATAGTCGAATTGGAAGCGGTGCTGCTCGAGAAGGGCAAAAGCAGCAAGGACCTCGTGCGCGCCACCGGGCACACGACCGTGAACGTGTCCAGGATACGCCAGGCGAAGATGCGCGGCATCAGGATGGACACCCTCATGGAAATCTGTCTCGAGCTGGATTGCCAGCCGGGCGATATCCTGAAGATCGTCACCGATGAGGAGTTCGATCGCCTCGTCGAAGAGCGTCGTAAAACGGGGGAGGCCCGCGTCAAGGCGGGCTTGAGGCGGACCGCCCCCGAGCGCGTGTACGAGATTGATTTGGATCTCGGGGGAGAGTAAGGGTTCCGTTCGCCGGAAGTGCCGGCTTCTTATCATCAAACGATAAAAATACTGATACCATTCCAGGCTGTCATTCTTGAATGAAGGAGGAATCACGGCTCGTCTCTCACTGTTTTTTCGCATGGTCGACGAAGGGGTCGTGTCCTTCTCGGTGGCGGCGAGCTTCTTGGCCGCCGTGCCCCTGTGCGCCATCCAGGGAAGCTGGCTTGCCGAGTGGTCTTTCGACCTGTTCTTCGCTACATGGATCTTGGCGTCCCTGGCGGCTTACCCTTTCGTTTGCGCACTGCTGAACGCTTACTTCCTGGCGGCTCTGCCTGTCGATCGCGAGCGGATGGCGGCC
>NZ_DBFEGU010000436.1:0-3151 GCF_048329335.1 Eggerthella sp.
GGGCACGACGATGCTCACCAACGGAGAGAGGGAAACTTCAGGATCCAAGCGCGACCCGGAAAGCCCTTCCATCTTCCGCGATTCGCGCCAAGCACGATAGTCGTCCTCGTCCGCAGCGTTGCGCACGCGCCGAAGCGCGCGGTGCAGCTCGCCGAAAAACGCAGCCTTATCGAACCCCAGCATGGCGGGCAAGGCAGCACCCGTCTCGTCCTCGGCGACTACGAACAAGCCGCCCGTCGCAGCGGGAACGCGAACCGAAACCACCATCCGACGGCGAACGCCTTCGACAGTGCCATCGGGTATGCACTGATCCTCGAAGAAGATAGGATCTATTTGAAGCGCATGCCCTACACCGTCCCAGGCAGAGAACCTCGGCTGAGATCCCAGCGAACGGGACTCGGCGGCAATGCGCCATACCCCCTCCTCGCCATCCGGCATACACATGACCAGCGAAAGGCGCAAACGATCGACCGACCGCTCGTCCGTGCCACGCAAAGCAACGCACAGGGACGGACGGAGGCGGTAGTTCAGGCGAGAGAGCCATTTCAGCTTCCCGGCAGGCAAGCGCATCGCGCACAAGGGTTCATCCCCGCCGCGCTGCACGACTCTGACGAACAACGTGACATCGTCGAGCAAGGGGAACACCAACACCCCGACAACATCCGAAGCGGGATCGGACTCCTTCAGCCAAAGGGTCGGAATCGATGAGCCATCTTCAAGCGCCGCCTCAACCGCAACGTCACGTCCGGCAGAGCCAACGATGCGGAGACGGGCATAACCTTTGCCGTCGCCTCTGCACAGGACAAGATTCTTGATTTTCATAAGCTAGGCGAGATCCTTGAGCCCCGGATGCGCCTTGTCCTTCTCGCTCAGCACGAGTTCCATACCCTCCGAGATGGGCCACTCGATGCCGATCTCGGGATCATTCCACATAAGCCCGCCCTCGTCGTTGGGATGGTACACGTCGTCGCACTTGTAGCAGAACTCGGCGATATCGGACAACACGAGGAAGCCGTGGGCGAACCCGCGCGGCACGAAGAACTGGCGACGGTTCTCCGCCGACAGCACCGCGCCCTCCCATTTTCCGTAGGTGGGGCTGTCCGGGCGCAAGTCGACGGCCACGTCGAACACCTCGCCCGACACCACGCGGACGAGCTTGGACTGCGGATGCTCTATCTGGAAGTGCAGGCCGCGCAGCACGCCCTTGACCGAGGAGGACTGGTTGTCCTGCACGAACTCGCAGTCGATGCCGCCCGCGACGAAGTCGGGGCGCTTGTAGGTTTCCACAAAGTAGCCTCGTTCGTCGCCGTAAGCGGTGACGTCCACCACGAGCACGCCCTCGATGGAGGTCTCGGTGAACGTGAAGTTGCCGTGCTTGACGCTGTCTCCCGCTGCCATACCGCCTCCTACTGTCCCTGCTTCGCGTACTTGGCCTCGACGGCCTCCTTGGCGCCCTGCCACCATCCGGGGTTGTCACGGTACCATGCGATGGTGGCCTTGAGACCTTCCGCGAAGTCGGTGCGCTTCGGCTCCCATCCCAGTTCCGAGCGCAGCTTCGAGGAGTCGATGGCGTAGCGGCGATCGTGGCCGGGACGGTCTTTGACCCAGTCGAAGTCGTCCGCGCTCTTGCCCATGCCCTCCAGGATGGCGTGCAGCACGTCGATG
This sequence comes from Eggerthella sp., assembly GCF_048329335.1. Lineage (NCBI taxonomy): Bacteria > Bacillati > Actinomycetota > Coriobacteriia > Eggerthellales > Eggerthellaceae > Eggerthella > Eggerthella sp. Next base: position 1,666 of record NZ_DBFEGU010000436.1, read on the forward strand.
TTGTTCTTTTCGCCGTCCGCCCCGATCAGGTACGTCTCGCCCAGACGTCCCTTCGTCAGGATCGCCCACACGGCCGAGGAGTGGTCCTCTGTGTGGATCCAGTCGCGCACGTTCAGGCCGTCGCCGTAGAGCTTCGGACGGATGCCGGTGAGCACGTTGGTGATCTGGCGCGGGATGAACTTCTCGATGTGCTGGCGCGGGCCGTAGTTGTTCGAACAGTTCGAGATGGTGACGCGCACTCCGTAGGTGCGGAACCACGCGCGCACCAGCATGTCGGACGACGCCTTGGTGGAGCTGTACGGGCTGCTCGGACGGTACGGCGTCTCCTCCGTGAAGCGCGCCGGGTCGTCCAATGCGAGGTCGCCGTACACCTCGTCGGTGGAGATGTGATGGAAGCGCACGTCGTGCTTGCGCGCGGCCTCCAGCAGGCGGAACGTGCCGTGCACGTTGGTGCGCACGAACGGCTCCGGGTCGGCGATGGAGTTGTCGTTGTGGGACTCGGCGGCGAAGTGCACGATGGCGTCCACGCCGGGGACGATCTCCTCCAGCAGCGCCTCGTCGCAGATGTCGCCGTGGACGAAGGTCATGCGCTCCTCGGGGATGCCGGCGAGGTTGTCCAGGTTGCCGGCATAGGTGAGCGCGTCCAGCACGACGACGTGCACGTCCGGCTGGTTGTCCACCACCCAGTGGACGAAGTTGCTTCCGATGAACCCGGCTCCGCCGGTGACGATGATGCGCTTCGGTTCGAAGATCTCTGACATTCCTCTAGCCTTCCATCTCGGGTAGGTTGTTCAAGTACGCGGACAGCGCGTCGCGCCACGGGCGCATCTCGTTGCCCACGGTGTCCTCGAGGCGCTTGTTTCGCAGAGACGAGTACGCCGGGCGTTTAGCCGACGCGGGATTCATGGCCGCGTACTCCTCGGACGTGCAGCGGATGACGGCGCAGTCGAGCCCCGCGCCCTCCATGACGGCCTCGGCGAAGTCGGCCCATGAGCAGGTGCCCTCGTTCGTGCAGTGGTACACGCCGTAGTCCTCGGTGGAGGCGATCTTCAGTATCTCGTGCGCCAGGTCGTTCGCCGACGTCGGGTTGCCCAACTGGTCGTCCACCACGGTGACCTCGTCGCGGTCCGCGCCCAGGCGCATCATGGTCTTGACGAAGTTCTTGCCTACGTAGCCGTACAGCCACGCCGTGCGCACCACGAAGCAGCGGCTGCACGCCGCGAGCGAGCGCTCCTCGCCGGCCAGCTTCGTGCGACCGTAAGCCGAGACGGGGCCTGTCGGGTCGTCCTCGACGCGCGGCTCGGGCTCGGTGCCGGGGAACACGTAGTCGGTCGACACCTGCACGAGCTTCGCGCCGACCGCCTCGGCGGCGCGCGCGAGGTTGCCCGGCGCTTCGGCGTTCACGCGGAACGCCGCGTCCTCGGCCGTCTCGCAACCATCGACGTTCGTCATGGCGGCGCCGTTGACGATAAGGTCGAAGCCGCCC
>NZ_DBFEGU010000437.1:0-2529 GCF_048329335.1 Eggerthella sp.
CCCCTTGCATTCATTCATCAGCCGCATCGGGTGCGCTTTCGTCATCGTTCTCGACTTCGCCTCGCGTTTCTTCCTCTTCCGATCCGTGCGGCCTTCCTTCATCGGCATCGCCGAACGCTGAGCAGAGCCACCCGTGCGCCTCTTAGACGGAGGTCGCCATGTTCGTTACCGCCCATCATCTTTCCCATACCTACGAAGGCGCCGACCAGCCTGCGCTCGACGACGTCTCGCTCGCGTTCGCGAGCGGCTGGACGGGCATCGTCGGGCCGAACGGCGCTGGCAAGAGCACGCTCGTGCACTGCATCTGCGGCACCCTGGCACCCGATCAAGGCGCCGTGACGCCCCGCGTGCGCGGCGCGGTGTGCCGGCAATCGACCGCGACGCCTCCGGAGACGCTCGAGGAGTTCGCCTGCGACTACGGTTCGACGGCGGTGAAGCTGCGCTCGCTATTGGAAATCGAGGACGAGCAGCTCTGGAGCTACGCTATGCTGTCCCATGGCGAGCGCAAGCGCATCCAGATCGCCTGCGCGCTCGCTGCGGAGCCGCAGGTGCTGGCGCTCGACGAGCCGACGAACCACCTCGACGCGCCCACCCGCGCCCTCGTCGCGCAGGCGCTCGCCTCGTTCAAGGGCGTCGGCCTGCTCGTGTCGCACGATCGCGCGCTGCTCGACGAGCTCGTGCAGTCGTGCGTGTTCGTCGAGGCCGGCCGAGCGCTCGCTATTCCGGGGACGTACACCCAGGCGCGCCGGGAGCTCGAGCTGCGCCAAGATACCGTGCGAACCGAGCGCCGGCAGGCGCGCGGCGAGCTGGCGCGTATCAAGGCCGAGAGCGTGCGGCGCGACGGCGTGGCCGCGCGATCGGCCGCCCGACGCTCGGCGCGGCATCTCGATCGACACGACCGCGACGGCCGTGCGAAGATCAAGCTCGCCGTCTATACGGGACAGGACGGCAAGGCGGGCAAGCTTTCGTCCCAGATGGACAAGCGCATAGGCGTGGCCGAGAAACGCCTCGAGGCGCTCGATGCGAAGAAGGAGCGCCGCGGCTCCCTGGAGCTGGACGCCGCGCCCGCGCCCCGCAAGGTGCTCGCCCGCCTCCCCGCAGGCAGCATACCGCTCGGCCCGGAGCGCATGCTGCATCATCCCGAGCTGTACCTGGGCAACGAGGATCGAGTCGGGCTCGTCGGCAAAAACGGGGCGGGGAAGTCCACCTTGCTCCATGCCTTGCTTCGCCGGGTGACGTTGGAGGAGGGGGTGGCGTACTTTCCGCAGGAGGTTCCCGACGACGAGGTCCGCGCGTTGCTCGTCGAGTTGCGGGCGCTCCCGACGGCCGAGCGGGGCCGCGTGCTCTCCATCGCAGCGCGGCTGGAATCGCCTCCGGAGCGCGTGTTGGACGGCGAGCAGCTGAGCCCGGGGGAGGTGCGCAAGCTCATGATCGCGCGTAGCCTGCTCTCGTCGCCTCGCCTCATCGTCATGGACGAACCGACGAACCATCTGGATATACGCTCGATCGAGGCCTTGCAGGACGTGTTGCGTCATTGCGCCTGCGCTCTCGTGCTCGTGTCGCACGACGAGCAGTTCCTCGACGCGCTCGTAGACGAGCGCTGGGTGTTCGAGGTCGAGCAGGAGAAAGGGGAGGTTGGGCTGGGCGATACTCACGTGCGCGTTGTCCGATAGGAAGGAGCGCTTCTCGTGCAGGTTTTTTGCGCGAATCCGACATGTTGATTGAACCACTATATATTGTATGTTAGGCTGAACCCAAAATCGGCAAAGGAGCAAGTATGCGTTGTCCTTCCTGCGGCAATCCAGAGTCGAAAGTGGTCGACTCGAGGCCTTCCGAAGACGGCACGGCCATTCGCCGGCGCCGCGAATGCCTCGAATGCGGACGTCGTTTCACCACCTACGAACGCCTGGGCGACAATCCGCTCATCGTCATCAAGGCTGACGGATCGTCGGAGGCCTACGACCGTCAGAAGCTCATGCGCGGCCTGCTCAACGCCGCGGCGAAGCGGCCCATCGGGCCCGAGCAGATTGCCTCGCTCATCGACAGCATCGAAGCGGAGCTGCGCAACGCCTCCCGTAACGAGATCGGTTCGAAGGATCTGGGCGATATGGTGCTCGTGCGCCTCGCCAAGCTCGACGACGTCGCCTACGTGCGCTTCGCGAGCGTGTACAAGGACTTCCGCAACGTCGAGGAGTTCGCTGCCGCATTGGAGGGATTGCGTTGATAGAGCGCGTTTCGATTCCTTTGCAGCAGATCGACCCCGACCTGCCCGTACCTGCGTACGCCTACGTCGGCGATGCCGGCGTAGATCTGCGCGCCACCTGCGACGACATCTTGAAGCCCTTCGAACGCAAGCTCGTCCCATGCGGCATCGCCGTGGCCATTCCGAGCGGGTACGCCGGGTTCGTGCTGCCGCGCAGCGGGCTGGCTATCAAGCACGGCGTATCGCTGGTCAACGCACCCGGCCTGATCGACAGCAACTATCGAGGTGAGATCCAGGCCATCCTGGTCAACCTCGATCCGCAGAGC
>NZ_DBFEGU010000438.1:0-5726 GCF_048329335.1 Eggerthella sp.
AGCAACTGCGCGCAGTCCGCATCCAAGATTCCCGCGGGCGAGCAGTTCGTCCAGAGCTTCTACACGATGGCACTCATGCACGGCGGCATCGGCACCCCGGGGCATTACTTCGGCTGGTCGGGCGTGAAGGAATTCATGAGCAGCGGCATCAGCACGGGCGCCTATTGCCCGGTCACCGCCGACCCTGCCAACCCCTTGGCTCCTGCGGGCTCGCCGGTGTACATGTACTATCCCATCCCGTCCTTCCCGACGCTGGAAGACCCTGATAGTTGGCTGAATTTGGAGCCTTCGGAATGCTGGCGTTCTATTCTCTCCGGAGAATACGGTCGCGATTGCTGGCCGACGGGAAAGCGTAAGGTCGACATTCACGCAGCCTACTTCGGCGGCCATATGAGCACCTTGAACCAGATCCCCGACACCATGAACGGCATCAAAGCAGTTCGTGCGATGGATTTCGTCTGGGGTGTCAACCCGTTCTTCGACTCGACGCGCCAGTACTGCGACGTGCTGCTTCCCTGCGCGACGTTCTGGGAGAAGCCCAACAAGGCGTTCGGTGGAGATTACGCTTCCGCGCTGTGGTTCGACAAGATCATCGATCCTCTGTACGAGGCGAAATGCGAAAGCTGGATCGCCGAGGAATTGGCAACGCGCTTGGGGCTCGACCCTAAGGTGGTCAACACCTTGAGCGATGCTGAGCGTACGTACGCGACCGTGCGCGATGCAACCTACATGGACGGCACGACGTTCGAGTCTTCGACGCTTCTGACCATCAAGCAGGAAGAAATCGACCAGTTCTTCCCCGGCGTCGAAGGCACCCCCCAAGAGGGTAAGTTCACGTTCCAGGAATTCCGCGAGAAGGGCATCTTGAAGGCGGAGCTTTCCGAGGATATGTTCATTCCCGAGCCCTATATGGCCTTTATAGCCGATCCGGAAGGAAGTCCGCTCAAGACGGCTTCCGGCAAGTTCGAGATCTACTGCGAGACGGCTGCCTACATGATCAACTCGGTGGGTTACTCTACCATCGCCCCCATCGGCATGTACCAGATCGGCGACCCCGAGCAGGGTGCCGGTACGCAGACCGACGAGTACCCGCTGCTGCTTTGGACGCCTCACTCGCTGCGTCGTGCTCACTCGGTGAACGACAATGTGGTGTCCTTGCGCGAAGCATTTCCCCAAGAATGTTTCATCAGTGAGGTTGATGCCAGGGAGCGCGACATCAAGAACGGTGATACCGTGCTGATGACCAGCCCTCACGGAAAGGTGCTGCGTCCGGCGAAGGTGATCCCGACGCTGGTGCCGGGTGCGGTTGCCATCCAGGATGGTGCTTGGTTCCAGATCGACGAAGAAACGGGAATCGATCTGGGAGGATGCCCGAATGTGTTGCAGGCTCCGAAATCGTCGGGTGGAGGATGCCAAGCGTGGACGGGTACGTTGGTGCAGGTGGAGAAGTATACAGGCGATCTGACACTCGAACCTGACAAGAATCGGCCGATCGTCATGCCGGTTGGCGTGGAATAAGGGAGGTGCATCATGGCTCAGTACGCGTTTCACTTTGATTCCAACAAATGCACCGGCTGCAAGACATGCCAGGTGGCGTGCAAAGAAACCTACAAGCTGCCGGTGAACAACCTGTACCGCAAGGTGCTCAACTACCAGGGCGGCACCTGGGAACTCAACGAAGCGGGCAGCTACGTGCCCAACGGCGTGTTCGGCTACTTCGTCTCCATGGCGTGCAACCACTGCGTCGATCCGGCGTGCGTGGCGAACTGTCCGACGGGCGCCATGCAGAAGGACGAGGAAACCGGCATCGTGTGGACCGATCACGAGGTGTGCATCGGCTGCAAGACGTGCCAGACCGTGTGCCCTTACGATGCGCCGACGTACGACGACGAAGCGGGCTACATGTTGAAGTGCGACATGTGCAAGGCCGAGCTGGAAGCGGGCGGGAGCAAGCCCCTCTGCGTCACCGGCTGCCCTATGCGCGCGCTCGATTTCGGCACGCGCGAGGACATGATCGCGAAGTACGGCGAGGGCGACGTCGAGGTGGAGCCCCTGCCGAAGGACACGACTCATCCGAACCTCATCATGAACCCGCATCGCGATGCCCAGAAGTCGGGCAGCGGCACCGGCGCGCTCGTGAACCTGGAAGAGGAGATCTAACGGCATCAGGCTGGGCGGCCGCTTCGTCGGCCGTCCAGCTGTTTCGGAGGGGAAAGGGGAAACGATGAACGCACCGTACAACCAGGACGTGCTTGCGGCTGCGGAGGCGTGCTTCGCGCAGGCGTCCCAGCTGCTGTACTGCGAGCCGGATGCCGAGGTCGTCGCCGACCAGGTGGCGGAGCGGCCGTTCCAGAACGCGCCGTTCGGCATGGACGATGCCGATGTGCGCGAAGGCATGGCGCTGATGGACGCTTGGTGCGTCGCCGCCGCGGCTGACGAAGCGGGCTTCGACGAACGCGTGGCCGCGCTTCGGCGCGAGTGGCTGCGGCTGTTCGTGGGTGCCGGAACGCCCGATGCGCCCAGCTGGGAGTCGTTCTACCGCGATCCGAACAGCCAGCTGTTCAGCGCGCGCACGCTGGAAGTGCGCGAGCGGTACCGTCGCCACGGGTTGCAGATCGAGCGGCTGTATGCGGAGCCCGATGACCATCTGGGGCTCATGCTGGGTTTCGTCGGCCATCTGATCGGGCTCGAAGCCGAGGCCCTCGCGGTCGGCGACGGTGCGGCGGCGGGCGAAGCGGCCGACGAGCAGGAGTCGTTCCTGGTCGAGCACGTGCTGCCCTGGCTTGCGGCCTGGCGCTACAGCGTCGATGCGCATGCGTCGTCCGACTACTTCCGCGGGGCAGGCGCGTTCGTGTTCGGGCTGTGCGCGCGCTACGCACAGCGCTTCGGCGTGGCGTTCGACCGCGAAGGGCAGGTGTTCAAGCGGAAGTAGCTAGGCATCGGGCGGTCGAAGCCCTATCATGAACTGAGCGTCTGGCGAGAGGGGGACGAGATGCTCGGGACGCTTGTGGTGCTGTACCTGTTCCTAGGAGGATGCGGAGCCGGCGTTATGTTCGTGACGGCGGCCTGGTCGCTTGCGTTTCACCGGACGCGCACGCGCACGCAGGAGCAAACGGCGGCGTTCGGCGATTTGAAGGCCCGGTGCTACGGCATCGGGTTCGTCATGCTGTGCTTGGCGGCGCTGTGCCTGCTGCTCGATCTGGGGCGCCCCGAGTTGGCGTTCTTGCTGTTCACGCGGCCCACGCTGTCGATACTGTCGTTCGGCTCGTTCACGCTGCTGGCCAGCATCCTGGTCAGCGGGTTTCTGGCGGTGGCGAACCTCATGTACGTGCCGTTCGTCCGTGCCGGGGCGCGCAAGGCGGCCGAAGCGGCGTGCTTGGCGGTGTCGCTGTGCATGATGGCGTACACCGGCGTGTACGTGGGGTGGATCGAGGCGGTTGCGCTGTGGAACAACGCGGCCACGCCTGCGCTGTTCGCGTTGTCGTCGCTGTCGGCGGGCGTCTCGACGGTGTTCGTGATCGCGCCGTTCGTGCGCGATGTGACGCGCTTGAGCGGATGGATGCTGCTGCTCCATCGCGTCCATCTGGCGGTGCTGGTGCTGGAGTTGGTGATGCTGGCGGGGTTCGTGGCGTTCGGGTTCTCCAACCCCTTCGCGCGCGAATCGCTGGCGATCCTGTTCGACCCGAGCGGGCTGGGCCCGTGGTTCGTCGTGGGGCTGGTGGGCTTGGGGCTGTTGGTTCCCTTGGCCGTCGAAGTGTTCGTCACGGTGACGAAGCGGTTGGTTCGCGCGCTGCCGGTGGACCTGCTGTGCATCGCGGGAGGGCTGGTGCTGCGATTCTGCGTTGTTTGGTCGGGGATGCATTGAAGATGCGCGGTTGCCGCCGCTGTACAAGCTGGTTATCTTGTACAATGCGGAACGGATGATCCCTCAGAAAGAATAAGGAAGTGGCATGGCGTTATTCGAGATAGACGAGTCGTCGGGGCTGCCCGTGTGGGTGCAGCTGCGCAACCGGTTCGTCTACTTGATCAAGACCGGCCACTACCAGCCCGGGGATCAGCTGCCCAGCGTCCGCACGCTTGCCGCCGAAGCCGCCATCAACTACAACACGGTGAGCAAGGTGTACATCAACCTCGAGCACGACGGGTATGTGGAATCGGTTCGAGGCTGCGGCGTGTTCGTCCGCGATATCGGCAAGCTGGCCGCCGACGACGTGCAGTCCATCGCCGATACGGAAATCGAGGAGAGCATCAAGCGGTGCCTCGCGTTGGGCATGACGCTTGATGAAATCATGTTGAGGATGATCGACGTCGCCCATCGCGTCCAGCAGGACGTGGAAGGGGGCGCGAGCATGAGACGGGGCTTGTATGAAAAATCGCAAAGGAAAGAATCAAACTGACGCGCCGGCCGCCAAGCCGTTTTCCATCGAGCAGTACAACTCGCGCACCGATCGGCGCACGTCGCAGAACGGCTCGCTCATGTTCTCGGCGTTCGTGTTCGTTGTGGCGCTCGTGCTGGCCATCGCGGCGGGCTACCTGATCACAGGAGCCTTCACCGTGTGGGTGGTGCTGGTCGGTTTCGCGCTGGCATGCCTTGCCGAGATGTCCATCCACATCGCCATGCAGTGGGAGAAGGTGGTGGTGCTGCGGTTCGGCAAGTTCAGCCGTTCGAAGGGCCCCGGCCTGTACTTCACCATCCCCTTCATCGAGCAGACTGCCCTCAAGGCTGACCAGCGCATCATGGTCACCGGGTTCGGCGCCGAGGAGACGCTGACCAGCGACCTCGTTCCCATCAACGTGGACACCGTGCTGTTCTGGATGGTGTGGGACGCCGAAAAGGCGTGTCTCGAGGTGGAGAACTACTACAACTCCGTGTCGCTGGTGGCGCAGACCGCGCTGCGCGACGCCATCGGCCGCGCCAGCGTGTCGGAGGTGGCCATCCGCCGCAACCAGCTGGATCAGGAGTTGCAGGAGGTCATCGAAGAGCGCACGTCGCTATGGGGCATCACCGTGCTGTCGGTGGAGATCCGCGACATCGTGATTCCCCAGGAGCTGCAAGAGGTCATGTCCACCGAGGCCCAGGCCGAGCGCGAGAAGAACGCCCGCATGGTGTTGGCCGAGGTGGAGAAGGACATCTCCTCCATGTTGGTGGACGCCGCGCACGTGTACGAGGAGAACGAGGTGGCCCTGCGCCTGCGCACGATGCACCTGCTGTACGAGAGTGTGAAGGGTTCCGGCGGCACCGTGGTCATCCCGAGCGCCTACAGCGAAGGCTTCAGCGACGCCGCCCTGAAGAACATGGCCGACTCCCTGAAAACCCCGAAGGGGTAGCGAAGGCCGAAGTTCGCGGGCCCAGAAAAGCAAATGACAGTCAAATGAAAAGCAAGGACGACGGTGAGTCTGGACGACGTCGCCTGCTTAGCAAACCACCGAAAGCTTGCCGGTGTCGGAATCCATGATGAAGCCGATCACGCGCACGTGGGGCGGCATGACGGGGTGGTTCGCCACCATGTCGACGCTCTTGCGCACGGCTTCCTCGGTGTCGCCGAAGCCGGCCAGCCATTTGTCGAAGTCGATGCCGCAGTGCCGCGCGAACTCGATGCGCTCGGCCGACACGCCGAGGCGCTCCATGTTCGCTACCATTTCCTTGCCGCTCATGTGCTGTGCGCCGCAGTTCGTGTGCGCCACGATCATGATGTCCTCCACGCCCAGCTCGCATACTGCGATCA
>NZ_DBFEGU010000439.1:0-3307 GCF_048329335.1 Eggerthella sp.
GTGGGGTAGCGCCATGGCCAACGTGGTTGAAGCCGTCGACCTGCACCGCATCTACGAGAGCGCTTCGGGCTACACGCACGCCCTGCGCGGCGTGTCGCTGACGGTCGCGCAGGGCGAGTTCCTCGCCATCATGGGCCCGTCGGGCTCGGGCAAGTCCACGCTCATGAACCTGCTGGGCTGCCTCGACACGCCCACGCGCGGGCGCTACCTGCTCGAGGGCGTCGACGTGGCCGACTACCGCGACGACGAGCTCGCCGAGATCCGCGCCACGCGCCTCGGCTTCGTGTTCCAGTCGTTCAACCTGCTGCCGCGCGCCACCGTGCTGCGCAACGTGGTGCTGCCGCTCATCTACACGGCCTGCCCGCGCAAGGAGCGCGAGCTGCGCGCCCATGCGGCGCTGCGCAGCGTGTCGCTCGACGAGCGGCTGTACGACCATCGCAGCAACGAGCTGTCGGGCGGCCAGATGCAGCGCGTCGCCATCGCCCGCGCCCTCGTGAACGACCCGGCGCTCATCCTGGCCGACGAGCCCACCGGCAACCTCGACACCGCCACGGGAGACATGGTGCTGAACACGTTCAAGCGCCTGCGCGACGCGGGCAAGACCATCGTGCTCATCACGCACGAGCCCGACGTGGCCGCCCACGCCGACCGCGTGGTGCACATTCGCGACGGGCGGCTGTACGAGGGGGCGCACGGCGGGGAAGGGGCGCGCCCATGAAGATCGGCGACCTGTTCTACGAAACCTGGCACGCGCTGTCCGCGAACAAGGGCCGCTCGTTCCTCACCATCCTCGGCATCGTCATCGGCATCGCGGCCGTCATCGCCATGACCTCGCTCATCGCGGGCGTGCAGAACATGCTCATGGGCGAGATGGGGCTTTCCCAGGCGCGCCAGGTGTCCATCAGCGCGTACTCGCCGCAGGGCATCACGTTCGACGACCTGGACAAGCTGGAGCAGGGCATGCCGGAGTACGAGGTCATCACCGGCGCGTCGTACGCGTCGGCCGAGATCGCGATGGCCGACGGGCAGAAGAACTACGCCACCGTCATCGGCGCCCGCCCCGACTATTTCACGGCGAACGGGACGAAGCTCAAAGCGGGCCGTTTCTTCACCGAAAGCGAAGAGCAGAACGCGGCGCGCCTCGTGGTGATAGGCGGCGGCGAGATGGCCGTGCAGATGCTCGGCGTCCCCGACACCGAGGCGGTGGGGAAGACGGTGCGCCTCGGCAACGATGATTACACGGTGATCGGCGTGATGGAAACCTCGTCGTTCATGGGTGGCGGCGGGACGTTCTACGCGCCCTACACCACGGTGGAAACGCGCATCGGCAACACGGGCGGCATCCAGCAGATCGTCGGCTTCGCGCGCGAGGGAACCGACATGGACCGCCTCGTCGAGACGACCCAGACCTTCGTGGCGCAGTACTTCAACCTGGACGCCGAAAGCGTGTACGTGTCGTCGCTCGATGCCGTCATCAAGCAGATGGAGACGATGATGGCGTCGTTCTCGCTGCTCATGGGCTCGGTGGCGTCGATCTCGCTGTTCGTGGGCGGCATCGGCATCATGAACATGATGCTGACGAACGTCACCGAGCGCATCCGCGAGATCGGCCTGCGCAAGTCGCTCGGCGCGCGCCGCCGCGACGTCACGAAGCAGTTCTTGCTCGAGGCCATCATGCTGTGCGTGGCCGGCGGCGCGTTCGGCATCGTGTTCGGCTTCCTGGCCGCATGGGGCCTGGGGCAGGTGATCGGCGCGGTGCAGGCCGGCATGGCCGTCACGCCGGTGCTCGCGCCGGGCGTGGTGTTCGGCGCCGTGGCCGTGTGCGTGCTCATCGGCGTCGTGTTCGGCTACTACCCGGCACGCCGCGCCGCCAAGCTCGACCCGGTGGAGTCGCTGCGCTACCAGTAGGCGGCCGGCGGGCGGCAAGCTCGGAGGTTGCGCCCCTTTCGCGTCGTTCGTCGACCCAAGAGGTGGTAGAATGCATCAAGCATGAAGAAGACGTCTCGGATCGTGGGAAGCCGGGTGAGAATCCCGCACGGTACCGCCACTGTGTTTCGGCCTTGCCGATCAGCCAGAATACCGACCGAGAAGCGTGTGTGCGCAAGCGGCGAGTTACCGCGAACGCAACCCGGAGGGCAAGAAAGCCCTCGGCTTGTCTGCGTAGCGAATACGGGCTGCGCGGCCCCCTCGAATCGCGAGGGCCGCGCAGCCTTTTGTTTTGCTGTCTCTCTTCTGCGAAGCGACCGATGAAAGGAGAAGGAAGACGGTGAAGGAACAAACGATCATCCCTGCGGGGGTCATGCGGCGGGCGTGGGCCCTCCTGCTGGCCGCCGCGCTCTGCCTGGGCCTCATGCCCAGCGCAGCCTGGGCCGAAGAAAGCGAGGGTGCGGGGACGTTCTCGGTGGCGCTCACCATCGTGGACACGTCCGACCCCGCGGACGGCATCCTGTACAACGGCAAGGTCGACGGCATGACCTCCGACGACACGGTTGCCGACCTGCTGGCGAAGGCGGGCTTCACCGCCGCGGCCAGCGCGGAGGAGACCGAGGGGAACGACAAGGCGTACTTCGACTCCTGGGGCTCCCCGACGTTCCGCGGCAACAAGTCGGTCCAGCAGCCCGACGGCTCGTGGGCCTATTGGGCGACGATGTTCGACGGCGACAGCGCGAACTACGCCAGCGCCCAGCTGACGTCGAAGCTGCAGGAGAACGGCCGCTACCAGTACATCTACACGTCCGACGCGACGTTCGCCTACGACGAGGAGATTCCTCAGCTCGCGATCTACACCGTCAACGACCCCTTGGCGGGGGCGATCAAGCCCGATCCCAAGCCCGAACCCGAACCTGATGAGCCTGCCAACGATGCCATCGCAGTAGACAGCGCTGCGTACAACACGCTGTTCGGCACCATCGCCAGTTCCTATGCGGGTACGTCCGAGGAATGGAAAGCCCTTGAGCTCGCGGCCGCCGGTCGTGTGTCGTCGGTTGACGTGGCGACGCTCGTGGCGAATGCGAAAGCGGCGAACGGTTCTCCCGAAACCACCAATTTGCAACGCTTCATCTTGGCGCTCACGGCCGTCGGCAAAACAGAGGAAGCAGCGGAGCTCGTGCAAACGATGGCGACGTCCGACATTTCGACTACCTATGTGAACGGTCAGGCGTTTGCTCTGCTCTCCTACGAAAGCGGTGCGTACGACGCGCCCGCGAACGCTCTTGAAACCGAAGCTGAGCTTGTGGCCAAGCTTCTGAGCGCGCAGCAGGCTTCCGGCGGCTGGACCTGGAAAGCAGCTGCCGAAGGGGACGATCCT
>NZ_DBFEGU010000440.1:0-1179 GCF_048329335.1 Eggerthella sp.
AGGGCGCGGACGTGTCCGGGCGCCTGAACCACAAAGCCCGGTGCGGCGATAAAACAAAGGAGAGCTGAACAATGCGCGCTTATGAACGCCTGATGAATTATGCAAAGGTACACACCACATCCCAGGACGGTACGGGGAGAACGCCCACTACGGAGCGCCAGCTGGACCTGGCGCGGATGCTGGCGGAGGAGATGCGCGCCATGGGCATAGCCGACGCGCGCGTGGACGGCTTCGGCTATGTGTACGGAAGCCTGCCCGCCACGCCCGGCTGCGAAAAAAGCCCGGCCATCGGCTGGATCGCCCACATGGATACGGCCCAGGCATTCTCCGGCGAGAATGTGAAGCCCATTCTGCATGAGAATTATGATGGCGGCGACGTGGCCCTGCCGCAGTGCGGCCGCGTACTGAAAACGTCCGAGTTCCCGTTCCTGAAAGAGCTGAAGGGAAAAACGCTCATCACGGCCGACGGCTCCACGCTTCTGGGCGCGGACGACAAGGCGGGCATTGCGGAGATATTGACGGCGTGTGAACAGCTCCTGCAAAGCGGCGCGCCCCACGGCCCGGTGAAGATCGCCTTCACGCCGGACGAGGAAGTGGGCGAAGGCGCAGACCATTTCGACGTGCCGGGCTTCGGGGCGGCTTATGCCTATACGATGGACGGAGGCGAGGTGGGCGAGATATCCTACGAGAACTTCAACGCCGCGTCCGCTGTGTTCCGCATCACGGGCGTTTCGGTGCACCCGGGCAGCGCCAAGGACACCATGGTGAACGCGCTGAAGCTGGCCTGCGAGATCGACGGCATGCTGCCGCCGCGGGAGGTGCCTGAGCACACCGAGGGCCGGGAGGGCTTTTTCCACATGGACGCTTTGTCCGGCGACACGGCTGCCGCGCGTCTGGAATATATCGTGCGCGACCATGACCGGGAAAAGTTTGAGGCGCGCAAGGAGCTGCTGCGCGGCGTGGAAAAGGCCATGACGGAAAAGTATCCCACGGCGCGGGTGGAGCTTGCGCTCAAGGACAGCTACTACAATATGCTGGAGCAGATCCGTCCCTGCATGCACCTCATCGACAATGCGAAAAAGGCCTGCGAGGCGGCGGGCGTACAGTGGTTTGAGGAGGCGACGCGCGGCGGCACAGACGGTGCGCGGCTGTCGTATATGGGTTTGCCCTGTCCGAACC
>NZ_DBFEGU010000441.1:0-2369 GCF_048329335.1 Eggerthella sp.
GCCCGTGTAGCCGATGGCGGCTTTCACGGCCCAGCCGAGCGCGGGTACGAACGCCACCAGCTGGCGCGCCACCGCGCGGCAGGCGAACGCGCCGCCCACGAGGGCCGCAAGCTCCTTCACGCGCTCCATGTTGAGCTCTTCTCCGTACGCGGCGGCAATCATGAGCAGCATCTTCGCTTGGTTGAGCGTCATGACCGGCATGTCGGCGCCCGGAATGATGACCAGCAGGCCCACGCCCGCGTTCTGCAGCGCCGTGGAGTTCACGGCTTCCAGCGACAGGGGCTTGCGCACGAACGGGAACGCCAGCGCGAACGCGAGGCGCTTGTCGTTGCACGCGGCGATCACCCAGCCGCCCATGCGCTCGCTGAGCGAGCCGACGGCGGCGCCGTCGAGAGCGTACGGCTCGTTCGGCGAACCGGCGCCCAGAGCCTGCACGGCCTCGGCGCCGCCCGCAGCGGCATCGGGCACCGGCAGCACAGCCGGCTCGGCCTTGGGGGGCTTGGGGAAGACGAGGTCGCCCTGCGGGATGGGCGCGCCCTGCGCCTTCGCGATGTCGGCCACGAGAGCGGGCAGCGTGGTGACCACCATCACGGGGACGCCCGCCGCGCGAACCTGCGCCGCGTACTCCCCCACCTGCTCGTTCAAACCCGCCACGATGACGGCCATGTCGTCGCCCGAGAACGGCGCGAACGGGCGGCCGTCGAGGTACATGAGCGACACGCGGGCGTGCGGCGACGCGCTGGCGAACGCTTGGCGCACGTGCGCCTGCACGTCGCCCGGCGCGCTGTCGTCGAGGTAGACGCTCACCGACAGCGTCGTGCGACGCGCCTCGTCGATATTGGTGGCTTCGTCGATAACCGCTTTGATGTCAACGGGTAGCTGCATAACCGCCCCTTTTCCTAGCGTTGCTTCTGGATGTTGTGAGTCCATACCGAGCCGATCATGCCGAGCATGATGAAGTTCATCACCATGCCCGTCGCTCCGTAGCTCACGAACGGCAGGGGGATGCCCGTGATGGGCATGAGCCCGCAATCCATGCCGATGTTTTCAAGAATCTGGAACAACCACATGCCGACGACGCACATGACGATGGTCATGCCGAACAGATCGCACGAAGCGACGGCAATGCGAAAGCTTATCAAAACCAGGCCGGCATACAAGGCCAGCAGCGCCATTACACCTAAAAACCCCAGTTCCTCGGCCAGCACGCAGAAGATGAAGTCGGTGGGAGCCTCGGGCAGGATGCCCAGCGTATGCTGCGTTCCCTGGAACAGGCCCTTGCCGAACAGGCCGCCCGACCCGATGGCGATCTGAGCCTGCTTGAGGTTGTAGCTCTCGCCCGTGGGGTCGATGTCGGGATCGAGGAACACGAGCAGGCGGTTGCGCTGATATTGCTTGAGCAGCTTGTACTCGCCGGTGGAGTTGTAGATGATCTGGTCCACGACGAACACGGCGATGACGGCCGCAACGAAGGCCGCGAGGGTGATCAGCAGGTACTTCGGACGCGCACCTCCTACCACGAGGGCGACCGCGCCGATGCATAGGTACACCAGGCCCGTGCCCAGGTCGGGCTGCGTCATGATGCAGGCGAACGGCACCAGCATGAGGCCGAGGGCCTTGACGTACTCGCGCGGGTCGTCCAGCCTGCCGCCGTAGCGCGCCATGATGCTGGCGTCCAGCAGGATGACCGTGATCTTGGCGAACTCGCCCGGCTGGACCTGTATGCCCAGCTTGAGCCACGACTGCGCGCCCATGCCCGCGTCGGTTCCCAGCCCCGGTATGTGGGGCGAGAGGATGAGCGCCACGTTGACGATGAGGAACAGCATGGTGAAGTCCGACAGGCGGCGGTAGTCGAACCTCCAGACCAGCACCATGAACACGATTCCCAACGCGACGCCCGCCAGCTGGTTCGTGAACGAGTAGTCGCGGTCGTTGGCCACGGCCGACATCACGACGACGAGCCCGTACGACACCAGCAGCGCCACCACGAGGATGAACGGGATGTTGAGCCACGGGAAGCGTCGCGCGCGCGTGGCCTGCGCCACGATCTTGTCGGGCGCTTTCACTGAATCGATCTGCGGTAGCTGCGGCATAACGCCTCCTTTCCTCGCCTCGTCTAGTCGGTACGGCCGCCGGACGTCGCGGCGCCCGCGCCTTCGAGGACCTTGCCGGTGGCTCCGGCGATCACGCCCATGCCGGCGCCCGGATCCTCCGCGGACTCGCTGGCAAGCGCAGCCGCCAGAACCTTCGCGCCCAGCGGGGCCGCCACGGCCGAACCGCCGCCGCCGTGCTCGACCACGCAGGCCACCACGTACTGCGGATCGTCCACCGGCGCGTAGCAGGCGAACCACGCGGTGTCGGCCATGTTG
>NZ_DBFEGU010000442.1:0-1050 GCF_048329335.1 Eggerthella sp.
CTCCATCGCCTCCTTGTAGGAGGCGAGCCCCGCCTCGCTCGTGTCGCCCGCGTCGAGCGCGCGCACGGCCGCCTGGCCCGCCATCTGGCCGGAGGCCACGGCGAAGTCCATGCCTCGCACCTGGTAGCCCATGTTCATGCAGAGGCCGGCCGACTCGCCGGCCACCAGGCAGCCGTCGAACACGTACTTCGGGACCATGCCGTAGCCGCCCTCGGGCACCATGTGGCCGGAGTGCTCGACGAGCTTCGCGCCGCGGATGATCGGCGCGACCGCCGGGTGGCCCTTGAAGTCCTCGAGCATCTGGTACACCGGCGTCTCGTTCGCGCCGTCGGCGGCCAGCGAGATGGTGGCCACGAGGCCCAGGCTGATCGAGTCCCTGTTGGTGTACAGGAAGCCGCCGCCGACCTTGCCGTGCGTGCAGTCGCCCACGAACAGCATGGCCGCGCCCTCGCCCTCCGGCACCAGGAAGCGGTCCTCGATCGTCTGCGCGGGCAGCTCGAACACCTGCTTGATCCCGACGGCCATCTGGGAGGGCTTCGGGCGGGGGTTGCCCAGGCTGCGCTCGCAGAGCAGGCTGTTCACGCCCTCGGCGACGATCGTCGCCTCGGCGGTGATCTCGTCCTCGCCGGCGCGCACGCCGACGACCCTGCCGAACCCGTCCTTCAGGAGCTCCTCGACGGCGATGCCGCAGATGTACTCGGCGCCGGCGTCCTCGGCCTTGGAGGCCAGCCACTGGTCGAAGGGCGCGCGCAGAACCGAGTAGGAGTCCTTGCCCTCCTCCGCGAGCTCCGGGCTCGTGAAGTCGACCGCCGTCTGCGAGGCCGGGTCCATGAGCGCGATGCGCTCGTGCGTGATCTTGCGCTCGAGCGGCGCCTCGGATTCGAAGTCGGGGAACACCTTTTTCAGCGAGTGCGAGTAGATGCGCCCGCCGGTCATGTTCTTCGCGCCGGCGAAGTTGCCGCGCTCGACCACGAGGGTCGACTTGCCGGCCTTCGCGAGCTCGTAGGCCGCCACGGCGCCCGCGCACCCGGAGCCCACGACGATCGCGTC
>NZ_DBFEGU010000443.1:0-1108 GCF_048329335.1 Eggerthella sp.
GTCCCTCGGTGCCCGCATCGAGGCCGACGACGAGCAGATCCGCTTCGGCTACGGCTACGACCACTGCTTCTGCATCGACGGCTACCGCTCCTCCGGCCTGCTCCGCCGCGCGCTTCGCGCCGAGGACATGGCGAGCGGCCGCACCCTCGAGATTCGCGTGACAGACCCCGGCTTGCAGCTCTACACGGGCAACTACCTGGACGAGGCGCGCGCCAAGGGCGGTGCTGCCTACACCCGTAGCTCCGGTTTCGCCGCGGAGCCCGAGCTCTATCCCAACACGGTCAACACGCCCGGCTTCCCCCAAGCGCTCTGCGGGCCCGGGCACCCGTACGCCTCCACGATCGAGTACCGATTCGGCACCCTCTAGACCCCGCGCTCAGCCCCGCCGCGCGCCAAAAGGGACAGGCCCTCGCCAAGAGGGACGTACCCTAACGGCACGCCGAACGTTTAGCTGTGCCATTAGGGTACGTCCCTCTTGGCACAGCTAAGGCCGCCTCGCTGTTCCCCATTCAATGCGGGGGCGATCAACATCGAACAGCACGCGTTATGATGCCTCGGCCTATTCCGGTCAGCCGTTCAAGCTGCCGCACGCTCAAGCCCCGATCCCTCAAAAGCCTCAAGCACTCGTTTCTCTCATGCACGGGCAGCGCCTTGATGGAGCTCGGGGGCCCTCCTACGACCTCGCGCACAACCTCCAGCGCCTCCTCATCCGTCCACCGCGCACCAGCGCGAAGCTCGTAGTCCGCATACTCCGAGCTTTCCGAAAACGCCTTGAAGCCCCGTGCATCCCCCAGCATGTCGAGCACCAATCCTATGCTGGTGCACCCCGAGCGGCCCTGGAGGTACGCCCGATAGCTGCTCCAGGCATACGTATCGGTCGTGCTTATGCCCGCTTTCGCCGGGTTGTCATGGACATATCGGACCGCGCAGAGCAGCTGCCTGTCCGACTCGATGGGGACGCTGTGGAACCGACCGTCGAAAACCTGGCCGCCGCGGTTATGCCTTTTGTTGAAATAGACGGCATACGATGTCGCCAGATCATGGATGCATGCCGAGACCTTTCCCCTTGCATCCGATACGACAAGGTGCACGTGATTGTCCATAAGGC
>NZ_DBFEGU010000444.1:0-2054 GCF_048329335.1 Eggerthella sp.
CGAGGGCATGCGCTTCGCCGCGCGCATGGCCGTGTCGCTGGTGGACGCGCCGCTCGATTTGGTCGAGACGCAGGACAGCCTGCTCGACCAGCTGGGCCTGCCCGCCCTCGACTGGTCGGCCGAGCCGGAGGCCATGCTGGAGGCCATGAAGCGCGACAAGAAGGCCCGTCGCGGCCAGGTGCGCTTCGTGCTGCCCCGCGACGTGGGTTCCTGGCAGCTCGCCGACGTCGACGACGCCACCATCCTCGACCACCTGAACGCTTGGGCTCGCTCGAAGGCATAGGGGAGGAAGCCGATTATGAAGAAGATTCTGGTGTTGAACGGGCCGAACCTCAATTTGCTGGGAGTCCGCGAGCCCGACGTGTACGGCACGGTGACGCTTGCCGACATCGAGCGCGAGGTGACGGAATACGCGGCCGAGCGGGGTGCGAGCGTCGACTGCTTCCAAAGCAACCATGAGGGCGCGCTCATCGACAAGTTGCACGAGGCGCGCGGCGCGTACGACGGCATCGTCTACAATCCCGGTGCGCACACGCACTACTCGTACGCGCTGCGCGACGCCGTGTCGTCCATCGACGTGCCCACGGTGGAGGTGCATCTATCCGATATTTCCGCGCGCGAGGAGTTCCGCCGCATCTCGGTCATCGCGCCGGTATGCGTGGCGCAGATCAAGGGCAAGGGCAAAGAGGGCTACAAGGAGGCCGTCGATGTGCTGCTCGCCCGATAGCGCCGCGCTCGCTGCGGCTGCCGGGCCTCGCCTCGATCGTCTCCGCGCCGCCTGCGCCGATGCGGGCATGGGCGCGTTCTTCGTGCGCGACACCTCGAACATCGCCTGGCTCACCGCGTTCGACGGCGTGTTCGACGACGAGGACGCGCACGCGCTGCTGGTCACGCCGCACGATGCCGTGCTGCACACCGACTCGCGCTATAGCGAGGCGGCGCGCGCGGCTGCTGCCCGCGAAGGAGCGGTCGCGGTCGACGACGCACGGGTCACCCACGCGAAGTTCGTCGCCGAAACCTTCGCCGCCCGCCACGTCGACCAGCCGTCGGACGGGGCCGAAGCCATCGCGCTCGGCATCGAGGACTCCATGACGCTCGCCGGCTTTCGCGCGCTCGAAGCCGCCTTCGCGGAGGCTCCCGCGCGTCCGCAGTTGCGCGAAACATCCGACTCCATCGTGAACCTGCGCGCCGTGAAAGACGTGCAGGAGATCGCGCGCATGAAGGCGGCTCAGGTCGTCACCGACGCCGCGTTCGCGCACATCGTGGGGTACATGCGTCCCGGCATGACCGAGCGCGAGGTGCAGATCGAGCTGGAGGACTTCATGCGTCGCCACGGCGCCGAGGGCCTTGCGTTCCCGTCCATCGTAGCCGCGGGCGCGAACGGCGCGAGCCCCCATGCCATTCCTGGCCAGACGGTGCTCGAGGCGGGTCAATGCGTCGTGCTCGATTTCGGCGCACGGGCGCACGGGTACTGCTCGGACATGACGCGCACGGTGTTCCTGGGCCAGCCGTCCCAGAAGATGCGCGATGCCTACGCGGCCATCCGCAGCGCGAACGAGCAGGTGGAAGCCGCGCTCAAGCCGGGCGTGACGGGCAAGGTCATGCACGAGCTGGCCGAGCGCGCGCTCGCGGACGCGGGTTTCGCCGGCAAGATGGGCCACAGCTTGGGCCACGGCGTGGGTATCGACATCCACGAGCAGCCCGCGCTGTCGCCGCGCAACGAGCAGCCCCTCGTGCCGGGTAACGTGGTGACGGTCGAGCCGGGCATCTACCTGCCGGGCGAATTCGGCATGCGCCTGGAAGATTTCGGCGTGATCACGCCCGACGGCTTCGAGGTCTTCACCCGATCAACCCACGATCCGGTGATCCTGTAGCCGGTTCTCCGCCCGGGCGGTGGATTTCTGGGCGCAAAACGGCACCCATGACAATTCAGAGAGCGAAAATCGGGCGGTGAAAGCCTCACGATTTTCGCCATCTGGGCTTTTGCGGGGCCAATGGGGCGCTGCATCCAACAAATGCGTCCGGAAATTGTCATGGGTGCCGTTTTGCGCCCA
>NZ_DBFEGU010000445.1:0-1197 GCF_048329335.1 Eggerthella sp.
AGGCGGCGCCGGAAGCGCTGCCGGAGAAAGGAGACTGTCATGGCGAAGATAGTCAATTCTTGGAACGACTGGGATCCGCTGAAGCGCGTGATCGTCGGCCTGTGCGACAACTCGGTCATCCCGCCCGAGGAGCCCGCGACCTCCGAGAAGGTGCCGGTCGACTCCGAGATGCGCGGCATGTGGGGTCTCCGCCCGCTGCGCACGGTCGAGGTCGGCAACGCCTGCCTCGAGAACCTCGTGAAGGCGCTCGAGGAGCGCGGCGTGGTCGTCGACCGCCCGACGCCCCTGCAGTGGAACCAGGCCATCGGCACGCCCGACTTCCGCAACGACTCGATGATGACCTGCATGCCGCCCCGCGACATCCTGCTCACCATGGGCAACGAGATCATGGCCTCCGCCAACTCCTTCCGCTGCCGCTACTTCGAGTACCTGGCCTACTGGCCGCTCATGAAGCAGTACTTCGACGAGGACCCGGACTTCCTGTGGACCCAGGCCCCGCGCCCGCGCCTGACCGACAAGTCCTACAAGCACAACTACTACGACGAGAAGATCTCGCTGGAGGAGCGCCTGGTGCGCACCGCCAACAAGGACTTCGTCACGACGGAAGTCGAGCCGATGTGGGACGCCGCCGACGTCATGCGCATGGGCAAGGACCTGTTCATCCAGCACGGCCTGACCACGAACCGCACGGCCATGGACTGGTTCCAGCGCTACTACCCCGAGCACCGCGTGCACGCCGTGAACTTCCCGGGCGACCCCTACCCGATCCACATCGACGCGACCTTCGTGCCGCTGCGCCCCGGCCTGATCATCAACAACCCGCAGCGCAAGCTGCCCGAGGAGCAGCGCGCGATCTTCGAGGCCAACGACTGGCAGATCGTCGACGCCGCCCAGCCGGCCCACTCCGAGCCGCCCGAGTTCTGCTACAGCTCCGTGTGGCTGTCCATGAACTGCCTGGTGCTCGACCCGAAGACGGTCATCGTGGAGGCCTCCGAGGTCTACCAGCAAGAGGAGATGGACAAGCTCGGCATGAACGTCATCCCCGTCGACCTGCGCGGCGCCTACGCCTTCGGCGGCGGCCTGCACTGCTCCACGGCCGACGTCTACCGCGAGGGCGAGTGCCTCGACTACTTCCCGAACCGCGTCGCCGACCCGACCCTGGTTCGCCCGGAGATGTGGAACGACTAGTCGCGTAGC
>NZ_DBFEGU010000446.1:0-3916 GCF_048329335.1 Eggerthella sp.
GAGCCGTACAGGTCGCGCCCGTAGGAGTTCACGTTCTGCCCCAGCAGCGTGATCTCCTTCACGCCGGCGGCCACATAGCGCTCGGCCTCGGCCACGATGTCCTCCAACGGCCGCGACTTCTCGCGTCCGCGCACATACGGAACGATGCAGTACGAGCAGAAGTTGTTGCAGCCGATGGTGATGGGCAGCCATGCCGCCCATTCGTGCTCGCGCGCCGTAGGCAGCTCGGTGGGGAACGATGACGCGGCATCGAGCACCTCCACCTGATGGCCGCCCTCTTCGAGCGCCGCTTCCAGCAAACGCGGCAGCGACCCCAGGTTATGGGTGCCGAAGACCACGTCGAGGTGCTTCAGCTCGTCGACCAGCTTCTCGCCATCGCGCTGGCCGATGCATCCGCCCACAGCGACGATGCGCTTCGACAGCGGCGTGCCGGCGCGCAAGGGGACGTTCTTGAGCGAGGCCACCTGGCCGTACAGCCGCGTGTCGGCGGCTTCGCGCACGCAGCAGGTCATGAACGCCACGATGTCGGCATCCTCGATGGCGTCCACCTGCAGCGCTCCCATGCCCTCGAGCATGCCGGCGATGCGCTCTGAGTCGTGCTTGTTCATCTGGCACCCGAACGTGCGGATGCAGAACGTCAAGTTCGTAAATGGTGTATGCATGGGCTCGTTTTCAGCGAATCTCGGGGACGGGACGGTGGGCATCGTCGCCTAGAGGCTGCGCGACGCCGCGCGTATAGCGCGGATCCACCGTGAAGCGTATGGCAGTGCGGTACTCGCCGTCGATGACGATGTCGGCGAACGACGGTACGCAGGCGATCTCGATGCCGATCGGAGACAGGAAGCCGCGGGAGATGGCGATGGCCTTGACCGCCTGGTTCACCGCACCGGCGCCGACGGCCTGGATCTCGACGCTTACGCCGTCTTTCACCATGCCGGCAATCGCTCCGGCAACGGAGGCGGGCGACGACTTCGATGATACCTTCAAGCAGCCAACGTCTGGCTTTTGTTCGGAAGTGGACATGCCTATCCTTTGTCGTTGGTAGTCCGTGTGGTTCGTCTTGTATGCTGCGTTAGGATTCCGTTGTGCTATAGATAGGTTACTCTTACGCCCTTGCTATTCTACCTATTCGCGGTATGGTGCGCAACCTGCGGGTATGCTGTTATCGAGCAGGTTCGTCATCGTAGCTTTTCAACCGGGATGCGGATGTGCACGCCATCCTTGCCTACGCGCACGTCCGGCTTCACCGCCGATTCCAGGTAGTAGTCGCGCGCCAAATCCGAGAACGCGCATGCTACGCGTCGCGAGAACGATTCGAGGTCTTCGGGCGCGATTCTGAGACCGCGCGCATCTCCCGCCGGCGCCTTCGCCGGCCGCGCGGCCGGGCGCGCGTCGGCCTCCCCTTCGATGCGGACGCGGTTGATCAGCGGCTCGACCGGCGCGATCTCGCCGTCCAGGATGCGGCGTGCGGAGCGCTCCGAGATGACCAGGCCCAGCGCCTCGGCCTCGTCCGCGAAGCTCGCCGGATCCACGGCCACCGACAAGCGCTTGGCCACCGGCAGCTCGGAGGCATCGGCGCAGAACGCGCGCATAGCCGAGGTGAGCGACGACAGTCCGAATGCGTACAGCGTCGCCGCGATGTCGGTGAGCGAACCGAGGTACACGGTGCAATCGTGGCGGCATTCTATGGCGAACTCGCAGGCGGTGCGCAGGATGTTCTTGGGGCCGCGCACCGCGATGCTGCCCGATTCGGTGCGCTCGAACACGGGGAAGCTCGACTGATCGGTCTTCTCGCCGAGCTTGTCGAGGTTCGTCTCCACGGCAAGCGCGGCACCCTTGCCCGCATCAGAGGCGACGACGCGAGCCGTCTCGGCGTTGACCGCGATGGAGTACAGCGCCATGCCGCGGCCGTGGATGCCCCACTTGTCCATGTGCATGCTATCGAGCTTCGACGTGACGCGCGGCTCGAAGATGCGCTCGTGCATGGCTGCCGGCACGCCGTCGCCATCGTCGATCATGACGAGGCGGCGGCGCTGTCCTTCGCGCGACACGGCCAGGAAGATGCTCTTGGCGTGCGCATCGCGGGCGTTGCGCAGCATCTCGATGACGATATCCTCGGTGGAGCGGATGTCGTGCGCGGCCTGCCTGCGCTCGGCTTCGGCGCTCCTCAAACGGACGAAGCCATCCCCGAGGTCGGCCTCGACCCGGAGATGGCTGTCGCCGCATACGTTCTCTATGAAGGCTTCCAGCGCTTCGTCGGCCATGCCGCGTGCGCCCTACTTCGCGACGCCGACCGCGCGGCTCTCGCGGATGACCACGACCTTCACCTGGCCGGGATACTGCATCTCGTTCTCGATGCGCTGCGCGATGTCGTGCGCAAGCACCGTGGTGGCGGCTTCGTCCACCGTGTCGGGCTCCACCATCACGCGCACCTCGCGACCCGCCTGAATGGCGTACGTGCGCTCCACGCCCTTGTACGAGCTGGCGATCTCCTCCAGCTTCTCGAGGCGCTTCACGTAGGCGTCGAGCGTCTCCTTGCGGGCGCCGGGACGCGCCGCGGACACGGCATCGGCCGCCTGAACGAGCACGGCCAGCACGCTGGACGGCTCCACGTCGTTGTGGTGCGCCTCGATGGCGTGCACGATCTCGGGTCGCTCGCCGAAGCGGCGGGCCAGGTCGGCGCCGATGACGGCGTGGCTGCCCTCCACCTCGTGGTCGACCGCCTTGCCCAGGTCGTGCAGCAGGCCGGCGCGCTTCGCCGGGATGGGGTCCAGACCCAGCTCGGAGGCCATGACGCCGGAGAGGTAGGCCACCTCCAGCGAGTGGTTCAGCACGTTCTGGCCGTACGAGGTGCGGTAGCGCAGGCGGCCCAACGTGCGCACGAGCTCGGGGTGCAGGTCGTGGATGCCGGTGTCGAACGTGGCCTGCTCGCCCGCTTCCTGGACGCGCTGGTTCACGAACGCCTCGGCCTTGCCGAACATCTCCTCGATGCGCGCCGGATGGATGCGGCCGTCGGCCACGAGGTTCTCCATCGTCACGCGGCCGATCTCGCGGCGAACCGGATCGAAGCACGAGATGGTCACGCACTCCGGGGTGTCGTCGATGATGAGGTTCGTGCCGGTCAGCTGCTCGAACGAGCGGATGTTGCGGCCCTCGCGGCCGATGATGCGGCCCTTGAGGTCGTCGGAGGGGATATGGATGGTGGACACGGTGGTTTCGGCCGAGTGGTCGGCCGCCACGCGCTGGATGGCGAGGCTGAGGATGGAGCGGGCCTTCTTGTCGGCCTCCGCCTTCGCGCGCGCCTCGGCATCGCGGATGATGGCCGCGGACTCGTGCGTCACCTCGTCCTTGAGGGTGTCGAGCAGCTCCGCCTTCGCCTCGTCCGGCGTCATGCCGGCCACGCGCTCGAGGCGGTAGTTCACCTCCCGCGTGGCCTCTTCGAGATCGCGTTCGCGGCGCTCGAGCTGGCCCTGCATGGATGAGATCTGATGCTCGCGCGCGTCGAGCGATTCGACGCGGCGGTCGAGCGATTCCTCGCGCTGCGAGATGCGGTTCTCAGCGGAACGCACTTCGCGCAGACGCTCCTTGCTCTCGGCTTGCGCATCCTGCTTCAGCTTGAGAGCTTCGTCCTTCGCTTCGATGATGGCCTCGCGGCGCAGCGTTTCGGCTTGTCGTTTCGCGTCGTTCACCACGGATTCGGCCTCTTGCGCCGCTCGCTTCGTGGATGCGTTGACCAGGTAGCGGGTGACGACGAAGCCGAGGGCGATGCCGACGACGGCTCCGATGATCAGCCAGATGAATTCGGGCATACGCTCCCCCTTTCGTTTCAGTTTCCGATAGAGCGTTACATTCAAAAGAACATAGGCATAAAAAATCCCGGAAAAACCGGGCATGAACGAACGCACGCGATACGGGC
>NZ_DBFEGU010000447.1:0-6815 GCF_048329335.1 Eggerthella sp.
CACCCAGCACCGCGCACACGGCGCCGGGGATGGACTTCACGATGACGTTCTCCAGGAAGCGGCCGCGGATGCGGTCCCTGTTGGGCTCGAGCGCCAGCACGAACGACGGGATGCCGATGGTGAACGCGCTGATGAGCGTCATCTGGATGGGCTGGAACGGGTACTGCCACGGCAGCAGCACGAACAGCACCGCCAACGACATGGACAAGAGCGTCTTCACCAGGAACAGCGACGCCGAGCGCTGCAGGTTGTTGATGGAGCGCCGCCCCTCGGCCACCACCTTCGGCATGGCCGCGAAGTCGTTGTCCACGAGCACGAGCTGCGCCACGTTGCGCGCCGCGTCCGAACCGGCCGCCATGGCCACGCTGCAATCGGCCTGCTTGAGCGCCAGCGTGTCGTTCACGCCGTCGCCCGTCATGGCCACGATGTGGCCCTTCTCCTGGAGGGCCACGACGAACGCCTTCTTCTGCTCGGGCTTCACGCGGCCGAACACGCTGTAGCGCTCGATGGCCTCGGCGATGGCCGCGTCGTCGGCCAGCGTGGTCGCGTCCACGTACGCCTCGGCCCTTGGCACGCCCACCTGAGACGCGATGCCCGACACCGTGCGCGGATCGTCTCCCGAGATCACCTTGAGGTCGACGCCCTGCTCCTTGAAGTAGCCGATGGTCTGCGCGGCCGTCGCGCGGATCTGGTCGTGGATGGCCACGAATCCCAGCGGTTCGGGCCTCCCCGCCAGATCGCCGTCCTCGGTGAAGCCCTCCACGCGCGCCAGCAACAGCACGCGCGCGTCGGCGGCCAGCCGTTCCTGCTGCTCGGCCACTTCGACGAACGCATCGCCCAGAATGAACTGGCCGGCGCCCATGACGTAGCTCTCCCCGTTCGCAAACGTCGCGCCCGACCACTTCTTGTCGGACGAGAACGGGACGGTTCGGACGGGCCGCAGCGAGCCGACGCCGCTTCGCGCATAGTGCTCGACGATGGCAAGCGCCGTGTCGTTCGGATCATCGTCCGCACGGGCGATGGAGGCGAACGCCGCGTCCACCGCGTCCTGCCCGACGCCCTTCACCGGACACACTGCCTCCACCTCCATCTTGCCTGTGGTGATGGTGCCCGTCTTGTCGAGGCACAGCGTGTCCACACGTGCCAGCGTCTCGATGCAGTACAGCTGCTGCACGAGCACCTTCGACTTCGCCAAACGCACCACGGCCACGGCCAGCACCGTGGACGTGAGCAGGATGAGCCCCTCGGGGATCATGCCCACGAGCGCCGACACCGTGGATAGGATGGCGCCGTTGGTCTCGACGCCGCCGAGGAAGTGCTGGCGCGCGAACAGCAACGCGCCCAGCGGGAAGATGACGAAGCTGACGAACCGGATGATGCGGTTCAGGCTGTTCATGATCTCGGAGTTCACGGCCTTGTGCTGCTTGGCCTCGGCGCTGATCTTCGCCGCGTAGTTCTCGGCGCCCACGTGCACCACGCGCGCCAGGACGATGCCCGCGTTCACGAACGAGCCGCTCATCAGCTCGTCGCCCGGGCGCTTCTTCACCAGCTTGCTCTCGCCGGTGAGCAGGCTCTCGTTCACGTCGCACGTGCCCGATACCACCTCGGCGTCGGCGGGGATCTGGTCGCCACGCCCCAGTTCGATGACGTCGTCGCGCACCAACTGGTCGAGCGGCAGCTCCGTCCGCGCGCCGTCGCGCAGCACGGTGGCTTTCGAGCTGGCCACGATGGACAGACGGTCAGTGGTGCGCTTCGAGCGAATCTCCTGCACGATGCCGATAGCCGTGTTGCACACGATGACCACCATGAACAGCATGTTCTTGTACGAACCGGTGACCAGCACGAACACGGCCAGGATCACATTGATGGCGTTGAACAGCGTGAGCGTGTTCTCGCGCACGATCTGGCGAACGGAGCGCGTGTGCACGCCGGCATCCACGTTCACCTCGCCGCGGGCAACCCGCTCCTCTACCTCTGCCGCGCTCAGCCCGCGCGGTTGCACCTGTTCGTCCATGCTTCGAAACTCCTCACGTTGCGCGGGCGCCCGGCGCCGCGCGATTCGCTAGTCTTTGACGTTTACGCCCAGTCGGCGCGCGATGCCGGCAGCCTGGAACAGGTCCATCGAGCAGCCGCGCAGCTCCTCCATCGTATCCGACAGCACGATATCGGCCAATCGACACGAGGATAAATCCACACCGTTCAAGCTCGCACGGAAGAAGCTAGTGCCCGCGAAGCGCACGTCGTCGAATTCGACGCGGCGCTGTCGCAGCTCGGCCAAGTCAGCGCCGGAAAAGTCGGTGGATCTCACGCTCACGTCTTCCAGCTTCCCCTTCGCGACGGACGCGTAGGCGAACGAGGAATCGCGCACCTCCACGCGCGACAGCACCGCCTCCAGCAGGTCGGCGCCCGTGAACTTGCACGACGAGAACGTGCAGCGCGTGAAATTCGCCTGGGAGAACGTGGAATTTGAGAAATCGCAGTTCGAGAACGCCACGTCGGACGCCATGGCCCGGTCGAAATCGCAGCCGACGAACGAGCACCCTTCCACGCGGGACTCGGTCAGCTCGACGAGGGAGAAGTCGGCCCCCTCGGCCGCGTCCCCGCGCACGAGAACATGGGACACGCGCAGGTCGCCGCCGTTGTCGCGCTCGATCCAGCCGGCGAGGTCGTCCACCTCCGTCAGCTCGCCCGGAATGTCGGGACGGGCCGGACGAGGCGGCCGGGTATCGGCAGATCGGCGTGCGGACTCGGTCATGCGGGGTTCCTTTCTTCGCACGACCAGTATACCGAAGCGCCCGTGAGCTCGCCTCCGCGTCTGCGAGCCTCCACCGTTTATCGAATCAACGCCGCCACGACGGCCATCGCCGCGGCGAACAGACCCACCGCGGCCAGCGGAACGGCCCCCGCCACGTAGGCACGCCGCGGTTCCAAGCGGTAGTACAGCAGGTAGCACGCGAGGCTGGTCAGCAGCACGGCCACCGCAAGCGCTCCCAGCGCGATGGCGGATGCCGTCGCGATCGCGCGCCTCCTCTTCGCCGGCTCAGACCAGGCGCATGTGCAGCAACGGGAACGGACGGCCGGCGTCGTCGACGGGCGAGCGGCCCGCCACGACGAACCCTTCGTGCTCGTAGAACCCGACGGCCTGGGGGTTCTGCTCGTTCACGTCGAGCGTGCGCACGCGCGCATGCTCCACGGCATGCGCCAACAGCGCGCGCCCGACACCGCGCCCACGCGCCTCCGGCGCGACGAACAGCATCTCCAGCTTGCCGTCCTGCGACCCCGCGAACCCGCACGGCGCACCGCCGTCGTACGCCACCGTCAACCGCTCGACGCCCGCGATGCCCGACTCCGCCTCGGGGCGCAGCCCCACGATATCGTCCTCGGCGAGGAAGTCGTGCGTGGCGCGCACCGAGCGCTCCCACACGTCCACCAGTGCGGCCACCAGCTCGGACGAGCGCTCGCCCGGCGTTTCGATATGCATGCTCGCTCCTTTCCCAGCCCTCTGACGATTCCATTCTACGCGACCAGGGCGCAGCGGCGCCACCCGCCTCCAAGTTCGATGCGGCGAAAATCGCGATCGAGAGGTAAAAACGAGGCGGTCTGGTAATCCCACCATTTCGATTTCATTTTCTGATGAAACGTCCGACCTGGGCAAACGCGCGAAGGCGGAACTCGTCGACCGTTGAAGCGACGGTTCGGGCCCCGCCAGGATTACCAAACCGATCGATTTTTACCGCAGGAGACCGGATTTCGCCTCACCCGCCGCCGAAGTGGCCCGCTGAACCGGCGAACCCTCAGTCCGCACCCCAGGCGCACGCCCCGCCGTCGAGAAGCGGGTCGAGCGGCTCGTACACGATCTCCTCCACGAACCAGCGGGGCTCCTCGTGGAACAGGAACGTATGCGCATGGCCCACCAGCACGTCGTAGCGCACGCCCTCGCCGCCCACCTTGAGCGACGTGCACCGCCGCACGCCCAGCACGGCGCGCACGGGGACGCGCCGTCCGTCATGCCAAATTACGGCGCGCGGCACGATGCGCCCATCTTCGAGGAACGTCGCTTCCACCTCCACATACCGCTTCCGCCGCGCCGCTATGCCCTGCACCATGCCCCCGCTCCCCTCTCCATCCTGCCGATCCGCGCTCTTCGCCCGACGCTTCGTCGGCGGCCGGCCCGATTGGGCGCAAATTGAGAGCCCTGACAATCTCACGACCGAAAACCGTCGCACGGCCTCCCCGCCGCCCGAGAAACGCCTGACGGGCGAAAACGAGTCGCCCGCTCGATGTCGACGAGCCCTTGAAAAACTGCCAGGGCTCCCCTTTTGCTCCCGCTTCGGCCCGTCGCGCGTCGAAGGGGCCGCAGGTCGTCATCCTGAGCGGAAGCCGCAGACCTCTTCGCTTGCCCAGGATGACGGGCAGGGCACGGCCTCCGCGCAGGAGGACGACCCGCCCCTCGCCCCCCTTCAGTCGTAGAAGTAGCCCACGGGATGCACGACGTTCTCCTTCTTGATGTCCAGCCCCAGCAGGCTCTCGTCCAGCAGCTCCGCGCCGCGCTGGATGCAGGTGTTGCCGAAGCGGCGGCGCAGGTCGTCGATCGTCTCGTCCAAGTCCTCCAACATGCGCCGGCGCGCGTCGAAGGCCAGCTCCAGCTGCTGCGGCGCATCGCACGGCTCGAGGTTCGAGGCGCGCACGTGCAACCCGCGCAAAGGGTGCTCGCCGTCCAGCGGCTCGTTGGCCGCGAGCAGCCCCCAGGCCGTGCGCGCCACGATGCCGGTCACGTTCGTGGCGCGGCGCAGCGTGGTCTGGCGCGAGTAGCTGGCCAGGTCGCGCGCGCTGCGCACGCCGATGGACACCGTGGACGCGCGGAAGCGCGCCTCACGCAACCGCTGTGCCACGGACTCGGACAAGAGGTAGACGAGCGCCTTCGCGTCGGACGCGCTCACGATGTCGTGCGGCGCGGTCAGGCCGTTGCCGAAGCTCTTCACCGTGCGGTCCACCTCGTTTCTGGCCTGGTCGTAGGGCTTCACAGGCGTCGCATCCTCGCCCCGCGCGAACGCGCGCAGCACGAGCCCGATCTTGCCCAGGCGGCGGCGCAGCAGCTCGGGCGAGGCGCACGCCAGCTCGCCGATGCGGTCGATCCCCGACGAGTGCAGCTTGGCGCGCGTGGCGGCGCCGACGTACAGAAGCTCGCTCACCGGAGCTTCCCACACCCGGCATCGGTAGTTCTGCGGCGTGATGAACGTGATGGCGTCGGGTTTGCGGAAGTCGCTGCCGAACTTCGCGAATATCTTGTTCCACGACACGCCGACGGACACCGTGCAGCCCAGCTCGGCCTTGATGCGGCCGCTGATCTCGGCGGCCGTGCGCGCCGGGTCACCGCCCAGAAGCGGCAGCGAGCCGGTGAGGTCGAGCCACGCCTCATCGAGGCCGAACGGCTCCACGAGGTCGGTGTACTGGTAGTAGATGCGCCGCGCCATGGCCGAGTACGCCTGGTACACCTCGTAGCGCGGCGGCACCACCACGAGCCCCGGGCACTTCGCGCGCGCCTCCCACAGCGCCTCGCCCGTCTTGACGCCCGCCGCTTTCGCCTGCGCGCTCTTCGCCAGCACGATGCCGTGGCGCAGCTCCTCGTGCCCGCCCACCACGAGCGGCACGCCCCGCAGCTCCGGCCGCTCGGCCTGCTCGACGCTCGCGTAGAACGCGTTCATGTCGGAATGGAAGATCACCCGGCGGGCACCGGCGCCTTCGGGCGAGCCGATCACGCGGCCGCCGAACGTCTCGGGAACCCGCACCTCTCCTGTCGCCGCCATAGCTCCTCGCCGCCTTCCGCACCGCGTCTCGATCTCTTTGGAGAACGAATGTTCGCACACTGAAGCGCGGCGCACAAGCGAACAGACCATGGAGTTTCAGCGACGAGATATGCCTATTGATCAGGTGATATATAAGCGTGCAGCCCTACGGTCGCACCGGAAAGGCGGCAGAACCGCAGGGTTGCACGGAAGCGACGAGCGCGCTTACGACAGGGCGATCGCCGGGCTGTCCTTCGTCACGATATGGGATTCCATCTCGCCGCCGAGGGCCGCCTGGGTGCGGGCCGCAAGATCGTCGAGGGCCGCTGCGAGGTCGTCGTGGCGCGCCGGGTCGACGGATTCCAGGATGAGGAACGCGTTCGTCGTGCTCTCGGTGAGCATGGTGCGCACGCCGTCGCGCCAGTTCCAGCAACGGCACACCGCGCCGGCGTCGTCGAGGTAGCACACCTCGCCCGGCAGCGTCTCGGAATCGGCCTCGTCGCCCAGCGCGCGGAACGCGTCGCCGCCCTGTGTCACCGTGAGGCGCAGGTCGCCGGCGAACGTGTCGATGTCCTCGCCGCCGCACGGCAGCGCGTACGTCAGCGACACGGTATTGTAGATGTCCACGAGCGGATTGATGGAGCCCACTTCTCGGCCGCCGCTCGCGCGCTTCAGAAGCGCCTCGATGGACGAGCGCGCGCCCTTCTTCGTCTTGAACTGCTGGAACGCCTCGCGCCACACCGCCACTGCGGGGTTCTTGCTGATGGTGGGATCGGGCACGTGGGCGAGCGCCGCTTTGTTCGCCTCGACCAGCGCCGCCTTCACGTCCTCGCTCGACTCGTGCGCGTTGTCGATGCCCCGAGCCACCACAATGCCGATCTCCGCCTGGGGGAACAGCTCCCAAAACGCCGGTTCGATTGCAAACGATGCCATGATTCGCTCTCCTTCGTCTTCCCTGCTCCTTCTAGTCCGCGTTTCATTGTACCCGACGACGTGCGAGGCATCGAGCATTTGAAAGGTTTCGCCGTA
>NZ_DBFEGU010000448.1:0-20909 GCF_048329335.1 Eggerthella sp.
CTGGTAGCCGGACAGGTCGGCAGCGGCCGTGCCGCTTGCATCCGCGCTCGCCGGAGCCGACGGCGCCGCGTCCGACGAATCCAGCCCCAATGCCGCAGCGACTTGCGGCGTGCTCTCATCGAGCGCCGTCTGATCGGGGTCGTCCAGCCGCTGCACGTAGTTCGGCTCGGCGGACAGGATGCGCGGGTCGTCCTGCAGCTGGCGCAGGAGATCCTCGGTTGAGGTACCCTCCTGCCGCACCAGCACCATGCTCACCGCGTCGTCTTCAGGTAGGGATCTTGCGCTGCGCAGGAGAACCGGGCCGTTGGAAACAGATTGTTCCAACGGCACGTCGACGCCCGTAGCGGTGGCGTACGTTTCGGCCGACGCGTCCATGAGCGGTTCGGCCGAGGAGAGCGGGTCGACGCTGCGCGAACGGAGGCTGTTTCGAGATGCCGCGTTGTCAACGACGACGAGAGCCTCGCCCTCGACGTAGTCTCCGGCAGCCAGCAGATCGGCGATCTCGCTCGTCTGCGTCTGGGCAGCTGCTTCGTTTTCATCGGCCCAAGCCGCTCGGGGAGCCCAGGGGATCAGCATTGCCGCCAACATAGTCGCCAGCAGCAAGCGAAGCGCGCCCTTCCCCTGCTTTATCGTTTCGTCCATCGCCGCGTCCCTTCTCTCGTGACCGCATATACTTCTTGTTGCAATTGCTCTTTTGGCAACTACGGCAACAGGCTCGGAAACCTGTGCAGGGGCACCTGGGCCGCTCGCGCTTACGCCTCGATGCCGCGGCTCTGGCGCATGATGTCGTAGGCCAGCCACGTGCAGGCGCCGATGACCAGCAGCGCCTTCTGGCTGCCCGAGCGCTCGACTTCGGCCTTGGCCTCGCCCACGATGCCCAGGTCGTGCTCCCTCTTCACCGCGTCGGCGAGGGTGGAGCACACCAGCAGGTAGATCACGTTGCCGATGAGCAGAAGAGGGCTGTTCTGGATGTACCAGTTGCCGTTGAAAAACCATCCGTACAGGATGGTCGCCAGGATGACCAGGGAGATGCCCCGGATGAGGATTCTAAACGGCCCGATCTTGCTTGCGTCCTTGGAGCCGCGCAGGCCGAATGCGGCGACGACGAGCTGAACCAAGCCCATGGCGAGGACGATGATTCCCAGAGCGACGGAGGTGGTGTCTGCCGTGGTCTCGGTATCGCCCAAAGTCATCGGCTGGTCCATTCCCATCGTGGCGGCCGACACTCCGAGCGCGATGAGGGAGGCGCCCGATAGGATTACCAGCACGCCGAGCACGATCATGATGATGGACACGACGTGCAGGGCTTTTTGGGTTCCGGTACGCGCTGGATTGCTCATAGCGTGTCCTTTATCGTAGAGGATTGATGAGGCGAAGTATGGGTGCGGCTTCTACCAGACGTCTGAAAGTGCCTGATGACGAGCGGTGCCAGGTTGCAAAGGGCAGTTGTTACTGAAGGGGTACGGGTTTCGGGGGGATGCCTGGCCCAAAACGAGACCATTCGCCCGACCCGGCCGATACGGCATCTAAGCCTTCATCTTCAAGCTCTTCCGGGGCCTTCCGCGCGTCGTCGATTGCCGCGTCGCGGTCGTGCTCCTTTGGAAGGGTCTTCGCGTGATCGTCTTTGTTGGAGTCATCCATAGCCTATCCGCCTTTCTCGTGTCCAGGGGGCGCTCGGCTTCGTGCCGGACGTTTCGAATTCCTTCAGTATAGAAACGGCCTTCGCGAAGGCAAGCAGCGCGGAACGAAAGACCGATCCCGGCGAACGAACGATCATGCACGATGCCAAGGTCAGCCGCTCGCTGTGCGGCGAGAGCCGCTCGCTCTGTTTGCCTTCGCTCGCTGAACTCGTCCTTCGTTCGCTGGAAATGGTCGTTCGTTCGGCGCGCCTTGCCAGCGATCGCCTGACCGGCCTATGATCGAACGAATATGCGATGAAGACGCGATGCGGGGGTGCTGCGTGAAAAACGACGAAAGGCGGGTGGAGCGGTCGTCCGGCCGAAACGATGGGCATGCGGGAAGGCTCATTCGCAAGCTGGCGCTCGTGTTCCTGGCGTTCGCCGTAGTGGCCGTGGTGCTCAACTGCGCACTCGCGTACGTCAGCACGCGCGATACCTTCCTGCAGTCCGAAGCCTACCGCTTGGGGCAGGTGGGCGGTTACGCCGCGAACGCCACTCCGCAGGCGCTTCCTTCGGATGCATTGCAAGCGTGGAAAGACAACGCTGACGAGTTGGACCCCGCGACGACGTACGATCAGAGCCTCGCGGAAACGCAGGGGCTGATAAGCGCTTACAATGCCGAAGTCGACAGGCTCAAGGGGTCGGAGGAGGAGGCGACCGAGGAGGATCAGGATCGTCTCGACGGCATGCTGGCGGAGTACGAGCGAAAAAGCATACCCCTCTCGCTCTATTCCCTGGACGCGATGCTCGACCGGCTGCGCGCTTCGTTCAGCGTGTCGAGGCTTGCGGTAGTTGTTCCGGACGAGCAGAACGAGACCGTCCTCTACGTTGCGGAGGGGATTTCCGGCGATCAGAAGCGCGGGGTGGATGCTCACTTCTTCGGCGACGAGGAGCAGCGCCTCAAAGCTGACTACCCCGCCTTGTGGGAAGCGGTCGAAACCGGCGAGCCCAGCACGGATCCCGCCCTTGCGCCGGACGGCGAAACGTACGCTATGTACGTGCCTTTTGCCGTGGACGGCCAGACCTGGGTTTACGAGGTGTCGATGGGCACCGACGAGCTGGAAGCTGCAGTGCGATCGCAGGTTGCCAGCACGGTGGTGGTGTCGTTCGCCGTGTTCGCGGTTTGCCTGACGGCTATGCTTCTGCTGCTCCGCCGCACCTTGGTGAAACCTCTCGTAGCGCTCAGCTCCCAGGTACGGGACTACGCTGCCAGCAAGTCCGCGGCCGTGGCCGACGTCATCCGCTCGCAG
This sequence comes from Eggerthella sp., assembly GCF_048329335.1. NCBI lineage: Bacteria > Bacillati > Actinomycetota > Coriobacteriia > Eggerthellales > Eggerthellaceae > Eggerthella > Eggerthella sp. The sequence continues at coordinate 2,930 of NZ_DBFEGU010000448.1, forward strand.
TGCTACCCGAAAGACGAAGTGGGCGATCTGGCTGCCAACACGGCCGACATGATCGACGAGCTGCAGGCTCACATGGACGACATCGCGCGCATGGGCGCCGAGCGCGAGCGGGCGCGATCCGAGCTCGCTGTGGCCAGCCGCATTCAGCTTTCGGCTCTGCCCACCGTGCGCCCGCCGTTCTCAGGATGCGATGACTTCGGGCTATCGGCATCCATGCACCCGGCAAAGGAAGTGGGCGGCGACTTCTACGACTTCTTCCTGATAGATCAGGATCACTGCGGCGTGGTAATAGCCGACGTATCCGGCAAGGGCGTACCGGCAGCGCTGTTCATGATGCGCGTCAAGGCTCTGCTGAACCAGCTCCTGCGCGAGGATCTCTCGCCCGACCAGGTGCTTGCTCGAGCGAACGACGGCCTGTGCGAGGACAACGAAGCCGGCATGTTCGTTACGGTGTGGCTTGGGGTGTTGGATTTGAGATCCGGCAAATTGGTTTACGCCAACGGCGGGCACAACCCGCCGCTGTACCGACACGCTGACGGTTCGGTCGAGTGGATGCGCGACCGGTCGGGTCTGCTGTTGGGCAGCTTCGAGGGTGTACCCTATCGCGTGTTCGAGCGCACCATGATTCGGGGCGACTCCCTGATCCTGTACACCGACGGAGTGACCGAGGCCATGGATGCGTCGGATCATTGTTACGGCGACGAACGCTTGTTCCAGCTGGTGGAGCGGGAGTGCGACGGATACCCGGCATCCGTGTCGGGCGTTATCGAGGAGGACGTGCGCGCCTTTGCGGAAGGGGCCGATCAGGCCGACGACATCACGCTGCTGGTGCTGCGCTACGACGGACAGGAAAACGGCCCCGCGGCGTCGGCGGCCGGGAATCGAGGGTGACCATGGATGTGAACATCGCAGTAGACTATTTCGGAGACGAGGCGGTTCTCAAGTTGGGAGGGCATCTGAACACCAATACGGCTGCCGATTTGGAGGAGGCTCTTGAGCCGGTGTTCGAGCGCACGAGCAAGGTGGTGCTCGACTTCGCCGACCTGGAGTACCTGTCGTCGGCGGGTCTTCGCGTGTTGGTGGCCACGCAAAAGCGGGTCACAGCCGCGGAAGGAACTCTGCGTATCGTGAACGCCAGCGACGACATTCGCGAGGTGTTCGACATCACGGGTCTTATCGACGTCTTCGACGTGGAGTAGGAAGGTGGAGGCGGTGCAGACGTGCACCATGCGCATCGAGGCGGCGTTGGGCAACGAGCCTGCTGTGCAGCGGTTCCTGACGGAGGCTTTGGGGACGACGGAGTGCCCGCCCAAGGCGCGCAAGGAGCTGCGCTTGGCGGTGGAGGAGCTGTTCGTGAACGTGGCTCGCTATGCGTACGACCCCGGGTCGGGCGATGTGGAGGTGTCGGTGTCTCTCGCGTCCGACGGGTGCGGGGCGAGGGTGGTGCTGCGCGACGGCGGCGTGCCGTTCGACCCGTTCGGGCACGCCGACCCCGAGGCTCCCCGCTCGGTGGAGGAGACTCCCATCGGGGGTTTGGGCATCATGATGGTCAAGCGTCTGATGGACGCGCATTCGTACCGCTACGTCGACGGGTGCAACGAAGTGACGATCGCGAAGCGCTGGTAGGGCGCGTCGCAGAAGGGAAGGGGTCTGAAGCATGGGATTCATGGGTACGGGTAAGAGCGCCGAGGATAAAGCGCTGGAGAAGCTGGCAACGTATCTGGAGAACATGGATCTGCGCCCGAAAGACGGGATGGTCCACGCGGGCGCGTTTGAAATGGCGGGCGGCTACAGCCGCAAGAACACGTCGCGCATCTTGAACGGCGTGCTGGAGTTCATGCAGAAGCAGGGCTACGAGATCCTGGACGTGCAGTTGTCGCCCAGCGGCATGGGAGACAGCCTGCTGTGCTGTCTGGTGCTGATCACGTACAAGTAGCGCTGCCTTGTGCTGCCGGTGTTTGCAGCTGCGAGGCTCTCGCAAACGCCGGCGTTCGCTTGGTAAAAGACCCCGGGGGTCTTTTCTGTCAGTGCGTGGTGTCGATTTTTCTCGAACAATAGCATTCGACAGCGCATGATCGTTGGCGCGAGGCGAACGATGGGGAACCGCCGCTGGGTGCGGCGGTGTTTGCTGCGTTTCGCGGGAAGCTCGTTCGTCCCGTCTTCGGCCTTGCTCGCATCTGGGCGATTGCGGGCGCGCTCTTTAGAACAGCTCTTCGTCATCAATGATTAAAAAGATTATATACTACGGTAGCGATCGTTGTTTTTTTGCTGCGGAGGGTTGCGTGGTCGACCCTTCGTTCCAGGGCATCGAGAGGATGACGCGCGGCGCCCTATACTCGGAGGTAAGGAACGGTGATGACAATGTTTGAGACGGCCGACATGAGCGAGATGGAGATTCGCGACGCATTCGGGTTCACGAAGACGAAGCCGATCGTATTCAAGGAGCGCGGGGAAGACGGGCAGACCATCAAGACGCTGTCGGTCTCGTCAATGAAGCTTATCCGACTCGATACGGATGGAAAGATGGGCTCGCTCGCCATCACGCTCGAAGACGGCCGCGAACTGAGGATATGCTCGGCGTACCTCAAAGAGATGCAGGCTGCACGCTTCACGTTCGAGACGAAGGTGGACGACGAGGAGTAGCAAGGGTTGCGGCGGTTCCGCTTGTTTTCGTTCTTCTATTCGAGCCGCTGCTTGGTCGGGGGTTCGCTTGTCGCCCTTCCGGGAGGCGGGGCGGCGCGAGTTGGTTGGTAGGGGGCGCGTTGTCGCATGAAAGCCTCGCTCTTGGCGGCAAAACCGCGGCTTTCGGGCGACAAACGATGCGGCGTGCGAGCGGGGGTCGGCACGCCGCATCGCGCAGATGCTAGGCGCCCTGCTCCTTGGCGGCGTTTTGGCCGGCGATGCGGCCGTTCACCAGGCAGTCGGCCGTGGCGCAGGAGCCCAGACGACACGCGCCGTGGATGCCGCCCACCGCTTCGCCCGCTGCATACAGGCCGGGGATGACCTGCAGGTCCATGTCGACGACGCGGCACTCGAGGTCGGTTTTCACGCCTCCCATGCAGTGGTGCACCTTCGGCCACAGGCGCACGCCGTAGAACGGCGGCTCGTCGATGGTTTGGGCGTCGTCGGGGATTGGCTTCTTGAAGTCCTCGTCCAGCTTGTTCGCCACGAACGTGTTGTAACGGGCGATCTCCTCCTTCACGGCATCAACCGGCATGCCGTAGTGCTCGGCTGCTTCTTCGATGGACGAGAACTCGGTGGTGATGCCGGCCTTCAGCGCGCCCTCCAGGCCGCTGCCGCCGTCGTACAGCGCCTTCTTGCACGTGATCTGCACGCACGGCTGGCCGGTTTTCAGGATGGCGTCGGCGTAGCGCTTGCGGTCGGTCAGCTCGTTGACGATGCGCTTGCCGGTGGCCACGTCCAGCGTGGGAGCATAGCTGGCCTGGCCGTCGGTGTAGAAGGCGGCGACGCCGTAGCCCTGCTCGTCCGGGCTCATGAAAGGCAGCAGCTGGATCCAGTCGGTGTGCACCGCCATAGCGCCGGCGGCCACCGAAGCGCGCAGGCTTTCGGCGGTGGCGCCTTCCTGGTTCGTGCAATCCACGGAGTCGTCGAGGCGCGGATCCTGTGCCTGGCGGAACGCCAGGTCGCGGCCGAATCCGCCGGTGGTCAGCACCACGGCCTTGTTCGCCTTGATGGCGACGGGCGTGCCGCTTTCCACGTCGTTGCCGCTGGGCTTGTCGTGCACGATGGCGCCGATCACGCGGCCGTTCGCGTCCTTCACCAGCTCGGTGAGCATGCGCTTCGTCTCGACTTCGACGCCCAGTCCCTTCAGCTTCTCGGCGAAGGGGCCCGTGACGTTCGCGCCGCCGCCGTCGCCCTGCGCGATGGAACGCATAACGGTGTGGCCTCCGTACGGGTAGAGGAAGTACTCGTCGTTGTCGTTCTTCGCCCAGGTGGCGCCCATCTCGATGGTCCACTCCCACGTCTCGTTGGACTTCTCGGCGATCACGCGGCACTTTTCCTTGTCGTTGAGGTGCAGGCCCGCCACCATCATGTCGTCCACGTACTGCTCGACGGAATCCTGCACGCCCTCGCGCTTCTGCACGCTGGAGTTGCACACGGCGAAGTCGCCGGCCGCAAGCGCCGAGTTGCCGCCGACGCGCGCCGTCTTCTCGATTACCTTGACGTCCGCGCCGGCGTTCTTCGCCTCAAGCGCCGCGGCCAGACCCGTGTACCCGCTGCCCACGACCAGGACGTCGCACTCCTCATCCCATTTCGTGTCGGAGCCGCTTGTGGCCGCCGATGCGGTCTGCTTATCCTGCGGTGTGCATCCCGCCAAGCCCAACGTTGCCAGCACGCCGGCCGCCGCCGCTCCCGTGATGAACGAGCGACGCGATACTCCTGTTTCGTTGATCCCCATTACTGCCTCCTCCAATGATGGTTTCACGTGCTCGATGCGCCGTCGGGGCGCATCTCGTGAAACCACCTTACGGACGCAAACGGGCGCGCGCACCCCACCCGAAGCGGGAAACTGCGAAACCCCCCTTGAGGTGGGGTGCGCGATCAGGGGTTATAGGAGGGGAATCGTTAAAGCGAACTTCAGGATGAGCTTGCTTTAACGGCGAGATCCGTCGAGCTCCCCATGCACGAGGTCGATGATCTCCTGCTTGCTGTGCACGTTGAGCTTCGCGTAGATGGTCTTCTGGTAGCTCTTCACTGTGTTCTTCGACAAAAACAGTGTCTCGCAGATGAACGCAAGGTCGCGCCCTTGGGCAAGCAGGTACAGGATGTCCTTCTCGCGGTTCGTCAACCCGTGGTCGTCGGCCAGCGCGTCGCAGCGCAGCTTGCGCACGCTCTCCTGCTCCTGCGCGAAACGCCCGAGCAGCTCGTCCGCCGCGCGCGCCTGCGATTCGGCGCGCTTGCGCTCGTGCGAGTTCACCATCCAGATGACCATGAGGATGAGGTACAGCAGGAAGAACGCCACCGCCGTGGTGCGCACGAAGTCGGCCGTGCTGCCCACGCCCAGCAGCTGCGCCACGTTCTGCCCCACGAACAGGCCGAAGCGCGGCAGCGCGTACGCCAGCGAGATGCCCACGAGCAGCTTCGTACGGCAGTGCGCGTAGGTGGTGACCACGAGGTAGAACAGCGCCAGCATGACGAGCTTCCATCCGGCGGCGGCCAGGATGTTCAGCGACACGGCGTAGTCGTTCGACAAAAACGGCAGGAACAGGATGCCGGTAGCAAGGATGCCGAACACCACGTTGAACAGCATGGACGGGTTCGGCTTCGAACGGGTTCCGAAGTACGCGAGGAACACGGCCGCCGCCGCGATGCCTCCGAACTGCGAGATGAGGATCGACGCGGCGGGCGAGGCGCTGGTGCCCGTCGCCGCGGTGTCGAGGATGCCGTACACGATGGACAGCGCGAACGTGCACACTCCCGATACGAGGAACACGTTGAGGAAATCGTGCTTCGAGAGCGCCCCGCGGGCATGCGACGGGGGATCGCGGCGTTCGCTTCCATCGGCTTCCGCACGGTACGCGAAGCCCAGGCACAGCGCCGACGCGCCGAGCAGCACCGCGTACGCTGCCAGCGAAACGGCGTCGGGCGCGAACCCCAGCAGCATGTTCGCCGCCATGCCGCCCAACGACATGATGCCGAACGCGATGGCGATGCGGCGCGACGAGTAGCGTGCGAACGCCTCGAAATAGAAGGGCATGACCAGTCCCATGCCGATGCCGGCCGCTATCGCCGAAGCGGCGACAACGGCAGGGTCGAGCGACTTCGTCGCGGCGAAGAACGTGCCGCCCAACGCCAGCGCGAAGCCGGCGTAACCCGCTGCAAGGCACGCCGTGCGGCCGAGGGGCAGTTTCGAACGCACGAGCAGCGAGAACAGCAGCGAAGCGGCGAGGATGGAGGGATTCAGCACGTTGTCGAACGCCGTGGGCGCAAAGCCCGGCCGTCCGACCAGCCAGCTGGAATAGAAGAACGACACGCACACGGCGTACAGGCATGTGAAGCCGATGACGGCGACAAGGTAGCGTCGGTCGGAACCGAGCTGCCCTGCGTCCTGCTGCTTGTCGGTGTTCCCCATATCCCCTCCGTCGTGACCCCCGAGGCTGCGTCGCATCATTATAATGCGCCCGCGACGGGTTTCGCGCGGCATCGTCGTAAGCGCGTGCGGAGCGTATCGGGGCAGCAACGTCGTTCGAAACGCTGCGAAATAACGGTCAAAGCCTCATCCATACGATTCTTGCGCTACAATCGTAACGCTTTTCTTACAGGCAATTTCGTGCAAGAATCATCGGGAGAGGTATGGTATGAGCAACGGCAAGGGGGCCGGCGCGGCGAACGAGGCCGGGGCAGGCGTCGCCAAGCGCGAACGGTTCGGGTCGCGTTTGGGCTTCATCTTGATTTCCGCGGGGTGCGCCATCGGTTTGGGCAACGTATGGCGCTTTCCCTACATCACGGGCGAGTACGGCGGCGCGGCGTTCGTGCTGATGTACCTCGTGTTCCTCGTCATCCTGGGCCTGCCCGTCATGGTGATGGAGTTCGCCGTGGGCCGTGCCAGCCAGAAGAGCTCGGCGGCGGCGTTCGACACGCTGCAGCCGTCGCGAAAGTGGCATTGGTTCTCGTGGTGGGGTTACATCGGCTGCATGGTGCTCATGATGTTCTACACCACGGTGGGCGGCTGGATGCTGTCGTTCGTGGTGAAGATGGGCACGGGCGCGTTCAACGGCTTGGACAGCGCGGGCGTCGGCGCCGTGTTCAACGACATGCTGGCGAACCCCACCGAGTTGGTGGGCTGGATGCTCGTGGTCATCGTGCTGGGCTTCCTCGTGTGCAGCCTGGGGTTGCAGAAGGGCGTCGAGCGCATCACGAAGGTGATGATGATCTGCCTGTTGGGCATCATGGCCGTGCTCGTGGTGCGCGCGGTCACGCTGCCGGGCGGCTTGGAGGGTCTCAAGTTCTACCTCATCCCCGACTTCGGCAAGCTGTTCGCGGGCGCGACGACGGCTGAGCAATGGGCCACGTTCGGCGACGCGGTGTACGCGGCCATGGGCCAAGCGTTCTTCACCCTGTCGCTGGGCATTTCGGCCATGGAAATCTTCGGCAGCTACATCGGCAAGGAACGCTCGCTCACCGGCGAGGCGCTGCGCATCTGCGGTTTGGACACCGCGGTGGCGCTTGTGGCGGGCCTCATCATCTTCCCGGCGTGCTTCGCGTTCGCGGTGGAGCCGGGCAGCGGACCGGGGCTCGTGTTCGTCACGCTGCCCAGCGTGTTCAACCAGATGCCGCTGGGGCAGCTGTGGGGCGCGCTGTTCTTCGTGTTCATGAGCTTCGCCGCGCTGTCCACCATCATCGCGGTGTTCGAGAACCTCATCAGCTGGTCGATGGACAAATGGAATTGGACGCGCAAGACGGCGGTCGCCCGCACGGCCATCATCGTGACGGTGCTCAGCCTGCCGTGCGCCCTTGGGTTCAACGTGCTGGCGGGCGTGCAGGTTCCGGCCATCGGCGACATCCAGTCCATCGAGGACTTCATCGTGTCGAACAACCTGCTGCCGCTGGGCAGCTTGTTCTACGTGCTGTTCTGCGTGACGAAGGGCGGTTGGGGCTGGGACAACTTCCTGGCTGAGGCCGACACGGGCAAGGGCGTGAAATTCCCGGCTTGGTCGAAATTGTGGCTGAAGTTCGGCATTCCGGCGCTTATCATCATCATATTCGTCATGGGCTACGTGCCGAAGTTCGCCACGTGGCTGGGGCTGTCGTAGAAGGAGGACTTCATGCAGGTTATCACCGATCAGGTTCTGGCGTTTTCCAAGGACAACGCGCCGTGCGCGACCGCGCAACCGGGCGAGGTGCTGCTGTTCAAGACGCAGGATTGCTTCGCCGGGCGCATCCCCAACGAGGATGTCACCATGAAGGATCTCAACTTCTCGTACGGGTTCACGAACCCGGCGGCCGGCCCCGTGTACATCGAGGGCGCCGAGCCGGGCGACGTGCTGGTGGTGGATATCTACGACGTGCAAGTGGCCGACCATGGCGTAATCGCCACCGACGACCACTGCGGACCGCTGTACCAAACGACGGATTACCGCAGCAAGATCATCCCCATCGAGGACGGCATGGCCGACTTCAACGGCGTGAAGTTCCCCATCGACCCGATGATCGGCGTCATCGGCACCGCGCCCGACGGCGAGGACGTCATCGACGGCTTCGTGGGCGCGCACGGCGGCAACCTGGACAACAAGCTGATCACGAAGGGCACGCGTATGTACTTCCCCGTGCGCGTGCCGGGCGCGCTGCTGCAAATGGGCGACGTGCACGCCACCATGGGCGATGCCGAGCTGTGCGGCACGGGCATCGAGATCGCGGCCGAGATCACGGTGAAGGTGTCGCTGGTGAAGGACTTCGAGCTGAACTGGCCCGTGCTGGAGACGTTCGGCCCGCACGGCAAGTGGTACGTGAACGCCAGCGCGCAGGAGTTCGACGAGGCTCTGATGAACGTCTCGAAGGAGATGCAGCGCCTGCTCATGCGCATCACGGGTTGGGATGCCGTCGATACGTATATGTACATGTCGGTGCAAAGCGACGTGGAGTTGAGCCAGGCCTGCAAGCCCTGCGAGGTGCAGCTGAGCCTGCGCATGGGAACCCCGAAGCTGCCCCAGTTCCCGCCGCTCGTGCCGCAGCCGTAGCACGAGCGCTCGCGCCAAGAACGCAACGAAGCCCCGGCTCGCCGTAAAGCGAGCCGGGGCTTTTATCGTGTTACAGCAGCGCCAGAAGCTCGTTCACGCTTTCGGGACGGGTGGCCCAGCTGGTGGCGAAGCGGACGACGGTGCGGCCGTCGGGCGTGCGCTCCCAGAAGCCGAACGACGCATGTTCGGCCAGGCGCTCCTTCGTCTCGTCGTCCAGGATGACGAACTGCTGGTTCGTCGGCGAGTCGATGGCCAGCTCGTAGTCCTTCGCGCGGAAGCCCTCGGCGATGCGCTGCGCCAGCTCGACGGCGTGGCGCCCGATGTGCTGGTAGCGCAGCTCGCCGTCCTCCTGGCCGAACAGCACGTCGAACTGCAAACCCAGAAAGCGGCCCTTCGCCAGCAGCGCCCCGCGCTTCTTCATGAGCGTGAAGAAGTGGTCGTCCAGCCCCGGCTTCGTGAACACCACGGCCTCGCCGCAGAACGCGCCCACCTTTGTGCCGCCGATGTAGAACGCGTCGCACAAGCGTGCGATGTCGGCCAGCGTGACGTCGGCGCCCACGGCGGCCAGGCCGTAGCCCAGACGCGCCCCGTCCATGAACAGCCTCATGTCGAAGTCGCGGCACACCTGCGCCAACGCCTCCAGCTCGGCCAGCGAGTACACGGTGCCGTACTCGGTGGGGTGCGAGATGTACACGGCGCCCGGTGCCACGATGTGCTCGCGGTTCTCGTCGCCCCAGTACGCCTCGCACAGCGCGCGCACGTCGGCGGCCACCAGCTTGCCGTCGACGTGCGGCAGCGGCAGCGTCTTGCGCCCGCACGCCTCCACGGCGCCGGCTTCGTGCGCGGTGATGTGGCCGGTGGTCGCCGACACGATGCCCTCCCAGGGCCGCAGGATCTGGTCGGCCACGGCGGCGTTGGCCTGCGTGCCTCCCACCAGAAAGTACACGTTCGCGTGCGGGCACGCGCACGCTTCGCGGATGCGCTCGCGGGCGGCGGCGCACACCTCGTCGGTGCCGTAGCCGGAGGTCTGGTCGAAGTTGGTGGCGGCCAGGCGTTCGAGGATAGCGGGATGGGCACCCTCCATATAGTCGCTGTCGAAGTGGAGCATCGTGGCGTCGGTTCCTTTCTGATGAGGGGGTATGGTAGCAGGCGGGCGGTGTTGCGAATCGTCCGCGGTCAGCGGCGGCTGGGAAGCACGCGGCGCTTGGGTATGACGATGGCGCGCGGCTCGAGCGCGAACAGCTCGGAGACGGTGAGCGTCTCCTCGCAGGAGATGGCGCCGTAGCGACAGGTTTCGGTACAGGTGCCGCAATCGCGGCAGAGCGCGGCATCGAATTCCAGCAGGGTGCGCCCACCTGGCGCTTTGCCGGCTTTGCGCAGCGCCTGCGTGGGGCAGAAGCCCGCGCATAGCGCGCAGCCCGAGCAGCGCTCGGGATCGATGTCCACGCGCGGTGCAAGCGCGCGCGGCACGACGGCATCGCCAGCCGGGAGGCCCGCGGCGTGCAGGTCGTCCAGCAGCTGCCAGCGGCGGCGGTCGGGCTCGGGCTCGGGAGCGTCGGCGGTGCTTCGGCCGGTCAGCGCGTCCATCTGCGCCGACGCTGCATCGGTGGCCGCCTCCGCCAGCGCCGAGCGCGCTTGCGAGAACAGGCCGCGCCGCGACACTTCGCCTGCGGCGTCCTCGTCCTCTGTCGCGGCTATATCGTCGACGGTTTCGACGATGCTCGCGGCGGCGTCGAACTGCCACGTGTCGAGGATGCGTTGGGCGGAACGCACCGTTTTCGGAAGGTCCACGACGGCTTCAGCGTACTCGCACGAGGCGCACGGAGCCGTCAGCAACGCGATGCGCTGCGCGCCCGCGCACGCCATGTGCACGATGAGCGCCTCGTCCACCCACGCCAGACAGGGAAGGGCGACCGTGCGCTCGGCATCGATGCGACCCGCGCGCAGGGCGCGCTCGCACGCGAATCCAGCGCAAGCGGGAGCGACTGCGGCTTGCGGAGCCTCGACCTGGGCTTCCGCATCGCGCGTCCCGATCGAATCTCCCTGACCCTCGGCCTCTTCCACCGCAAAACCCGCCGCCCGCTTCGCCGCCGCGGCTCCCGCCCGCGCGCTCGCTTCCAGCAGCGCATCGTCGTCGAGCGGCGCTGTCGCCAAAAGCGCGGCGGTGGGGCACGCCGTGACGCATCGGCCGCAGCGCACGCAGGCGTCATCGTCGATGCGCGGTCCGGCCGGGCCGTTTTTCGCCACGGACCCGTATGCGGCGGCGGGCGACGCCTCCGTATCGCGCTCCAACCCGACGGCGATCGCGTCGACCGGGCACGCTTCGGCACAGCGCGTGCAGGTGGAGCCCAGATCGCGCTCCGGCAGACAGCGCTCTTCATGCAGCAGCGCCACCATCGGTCGCTCGGCCAGGCGTTGCGCTATGTCGATGAGATTCGGCATCCCGTTCCCCCAGGGTCTTCTTTCGTCTCTTCGTCTGCCGACGCATGCCGTATGCGCGGCGAGCGCCGGCATCCTATTCTACGACGCGTACTGTTCAAGATAGTCGAGGATCTCCTGACGGGAGTGCAAGCCGGTTTTAGCGTAGATTCGCTTGATGTGGGCATGCGCCGTGCCCTGCGTGATGAACAGCTCTTCGGCCACGCGCTTCTGCGTGTAGCCGAGCGCATACAGCGCCATCACCTCGATCTCCCGATCGGACAACAGGAACTGCTTGCCCATCTCTTCGGCGTTGTGCTTCATGGAGGCCTGTCGCATGTCCGCAAGGCTTTCGTGTTCGTCGAGTCCCATGATCTTGAGCATGCTCTGTCGTCGTGCGCTCTGCTCCTCCTGTTCCTCGGCGTTGCGACGCGTGATATTGAGGAATTGCACGAACACCACTTGCGTGGAGAGGACCACCATGGTACCCATCGCGGCGCTCATGAGCATGTCGTTGGAGAACAGCTCGTGAGCCGCCAGCAACGCGATACGCGCTACGGCGCGGCAGCCTAGCCACACCAGCCATCCTGCGATGGCGTAATAGTACGGGTCGCGCCATCCGTAGCTCATGAACGCGATGATGACGTACCAGGTGAATCCCACCATGAGCGCGTTGAGCGTGGTGGTGAATACCGCTCCTATGTCCAGCATGTCGGGAAATCCGGCATAGGCGATCAGCGCGAAGCAGGCCAGCAGCTCCATGATCACGAAAATCCCTACGGTCATGACGCGTTCTCGCCGCTTCAGCACCAATACGATCAACGCGGCGCTCACGCCGATGGTCAGCGCAGCGTACGCGATGCGCGTAGCGGGCGTGAACGCGATAGAGGTGCCGTCGGGGTAGCCGCGCAGCAAGCCGATTACGATAGAAAGGCATCCGATGCCCAGTGCAGTGGCAGTGAGGAACTGCTTGCTTTGCAACATGGTTTTTGAGAATCCGAAGTAATCGTTGGCCTGCGTTGGCGAGACGATGTCATGCGGTTGGCGTTGCCTGCGCGCCCATATTATGCAGGGATATTGCAGCAGCACGAGCGCGGCGGCAACGAAGTTTCCCGCGAATACGGGCAGCAGCGTGCACAGATAAATCTCCACTTCGCTGATGATGAGCGCGGCGAACACGAAGACGGCAGCCGTGGTCGTGCTCGTTCCGCGGGCGCGGCACAGCCAATAATAGATGGCGCCTGACGACACGAGGGTGCACAGCGAGCTCAGCGCGAAGCGCTCGATTTCGTCGCCGATGCCGAAAAGGTCGAATACGGCGAGAGCCATCAGCACAAACGCTTCCAGTGCGACGCATGTGCGCATGATCACGTTGGTGACGTGCTTGCTGATCGTTCGTTTGCTGAGGACGATGAAGACCAGGAACAAAGCCAAGACGACTAATGCCACCAGCATGGCGCCGTCGGTGAAAATACCTTCGTCGGTGCTGGTGTAGCTTCCATAGCTGGCGACGATCAGTCCGGCCCGCCCGAAAGCCAGACCAAGGATAAGCGGCCAGAGCGGCGCGAAGCGATGTGCCGCCCCCTCGAGTCCGTTGCGGGCCTGGTTTTGCTCGGCGCCTGTTGGAGTCGGTGCTGTTGTCGTGCGTGCGCCCAACCGTACACTCCCTCCCCGTGCTTGGTACGTAGTCGACGCGGACGCGTCCTCCATTCACCTCGATTTATCCTCAAAGAGGGGATGGCGGATGCGCGCCGTGGGTCATCATACCATACGAAAAACAACGCAGGGGAAAGGAGCGATGCGGTGGTTGACTTAGAAGCTCAGCGAATTCGAGACGAAGTGATCCGGGCTATGGCTGAACAAGGAGAAGATATCGAATCGCTCGGTTTGAAGGTTCCCGACGAAGCGGAAAGCGTCAGCGCGCCTATAGCGATGCCCGCATGGGAGCGTGTTGCCGAAACGGCTGCCGATAGTCGCGAGGGGGAAGCTGCCGAGGCGCAATTGAGCGACGAAGAGGTCGAGCGTCTGTTTCTGACGGCGGTATTCGATGACGTGCGCGCGCAGTCTGCGGATGCCAAGCTTGTTCAGCCGTCGCAGTGGTTGAAGGCGGGCCTCGTACCGGCGCATTTCTCGGCCGAAGACTGGGAGATGTTCGTGTACGAGTACCTTGAGGATCGCAGGGCTGAGCGCGACGCGCGCGTCGTTGCGGCTTCCGCGACCCCCGTTCGCACGGCGACCCGTGCGGTGGGCGTTCCCCGCATTCTGCGCACGGAGGAGGAGCCCGAGTCGGAAGGCGCTGCGACGGCGAAGGGCGCAGAAGAGCCCCGCCAGCCCGAGCGCAGCTCCGAAGCCTCAGAGGAGCTCCGTCATCCTGAGCGCAGCGCCGAAGGCGCGGAGTCGAAGGATCCCGAGCGGCGCGATAGCGCACAGGATGCCGAAACCCTGGCCGATCCTCCGTGCGTTCCCTGCGACGATATCGTTGCGCTCGTCGGCAAGCACAGCTACTACCTGTACTCCACCGAGCGCATGACCGATGCGTACGCGCGGTGGTCGTTCCTCGCCAGCGAGGACGATCGCGTGCTCACGTTCGTGGAGTGCGTGCGCGACGAATCGCGGAAGTACCCGCGCCCCATGGAGGCGTCGTCGCTGTCCAACGAGCCGTTCAACCTGTCGGCCGATGAAATCGACGAGTTGTGGCGCACCGTGCGCGACAGCGGCGCCTATCCGGACCTCGATACCGTCGCTGCGTCGAACGGCGACGTGTACTACTTCTCCACCGAGTACCTGACGCCCGCCTACGCCAAGTCGCTCGCAGAGTGGAACTCCGTCGAGCGCGACATGTTTCTGTAAACGCTATCGCGCCCGTTCGGCGTACTTGCATTAGTCGTCCTGAGCGAAGCGCTGCAGGCGCGGAGTTGCAGGATCTTGCTAGAAAGAGAGGTTTTCCATGGAAGACGAAGCTCGCAACGTGTACCGCGAGGTGCAGGATCGCCATGTGCTGCGCACGGCCGACGTGTACCAAACCGAGATCGAGGACGGCGTGACGGGCTACTCCGACACGCTGCTGTCCGTGGTTGCGAACTTCCGCAACGGCGGCGCCCCCGAAGGGTTCAACGCCCAGAGCATGGTGGGCAAGTCGAAGCGCGGAGAGGTGGCGCTGCGCCTGTTCGCCGTGATCGACCCCGACACGCGGACGTTCGTGCGCGCCGGCTTCAAAACGCGCGGCTGCCTGGCCGTCACGGGGTGCGCCAGCGTGGTGTGCTCCATGCTCGAAGGATGCACGTTCGACGAGGCGCTGGCCATCACGACCGACGACGTGAAGACGGCGCTCGACGGGGTTCCCGTGGACAAGGTGTACACGCTCCATTTCGCCATCGAGGCCGTCCGCGCCCTCATCGGCGATTATCTCGTTCGCCAAGGGGCCTCCCTCGAAGAGCTTGACGCAGTCGTCCCCTGCAACTCCCTGAGCGTCCCCTGCATGATCTGCGAGCACTGTTCTTTGAGATCCACGAGAGTGGAGTTGAAGATGGCGAATGCGTAGAGCCCCGTCATCCTGAGCGCAGCGACCGTAGGGAGCTGAGTCGAAGGATCCCGCGCGGCGCCAGCGGAAAACGCCGTGGCTATCGTTGCATGGGATCCTTCGACTTCGCGCTGACGCGCTGCGTTCGGGATGACAACCTGCTGCGCCCCCGGTTCCTGCCGGAAAAGAGAACGCCCCGGATTCGGGGCGTTCTCGTAGGGGGCGAGAGCCGCAGAGGGGTTGCGGCCCTGCGGAGGATTGCTCTACGGCAGCAGACCCAGGCTGTCCAGCTCTTCCTTCACGTCGGCCATGCCGTACTGGTCGAGGCAGGCGGCTGTCGGGCAGCCCTTCTCGTGATCCCAGCCGAATGTGTCGTACACCATGCCCAGGGCGGTTTGGAAGTCGTCGCGGTCCATCTTGATGGTGCCCTCGGTGAAAGGCTTTTTGTCCGGGTCGATATCGAACGTCCAGGCGCACATCACATCATGGACGTTGCGCATGTCGTTCTCGCCCCTGGTGCCGTCGTCCTTCGTCATGCCGCGCACGGTGTTGGCGCGCTGCAGCGTCATGATTCTGGCGCCGGCCTGGTACAGGTCGTCGGTGGTCACGTCCTCGCCGGTGACGGCCTTGAAGAACTTGGCCTCCAGGTCCAGGTCGCCGCGGTAGTTGCGCGCCTTCGTGGGGCTCATGGTCATGGGCCACGTCCAGTTGCACAGCGTCAGCGAGTCGTGCAGCACGTCGGTGACCACGCTCCACCAGGCGAAGTTCGCCTTGCGTTCGTTCATGGGTGTGTAGTTCTTGTTCTGGTCGATGGCGTCCTTGCCGCCCCACACCTCTTCGGCGATTTCCTGCTTCAGCTCGAAGGGCAGGCCGCAGCCTTGGAAGTTCACGGCCGAGTGGATCATGTCGTCGCGGTTGAACATCATGTTGTACACGCCGCCCACCTGGCCGAAGCACTCGATGGCGTGGTGCACGGGCCAGCCGCGGTAGTTGATCAGCTGGCTGGGCTGCTGATCGAACCAGCCCTTGTCGTCCCAGCGCTCGGTCCAGTGGTACGGGCCGTAGGCGATGTGGGCGATCTCGGAGTCGTTCTGGGCGATGTCGTTCAGCAGCTCCACCATGATGGTGGGGTCGTCGTTGTAGATGCGCTGCCAGTCGTACTTCGCCTTCTCCTCTTCGGGAAGTACGCGGTCGAACACGCCAGCCTTGATGCAGTGCGCCAGGTCGCGCCACAGCTGCGCGTAGTTGCACCACAGTCCCAGCTCGTCAATGGTGGTGCCGATCAGCGTGTTCCATACAATGCCCGACTCGCTGTCCTCGGCGATGCCCGTCTTGAGGATGCCCTCCATGTACTTGAACGGGAAGTTGGCCGCGCAGGTGTTTCCCGACGTGGTCTTGCCGCCCAGTTCTCCGGTGCGCTCGGTGCGCAGGTCGGAGTAGCAGTGGATGGGGCAGCCGTGGCAGCCGTCCATCTTGATGGTGTACTTCTCGGCCACCTCGCCCAGGTCGTACACCGACTTCATGCAGCGATAGCCCACCGTGTTCAGCTCGCCCGGCTTCGGCTCGCCCGTGTCGATGGGTCCGTCTTCGGCCATACCCCAGGTCAGACCGCTACGGGCGGACCAGCGGGATCCCTTGTCGTAGAATTCGGCCCATTCCTGCTGCGTCTGCGGAACCACGTGGTTGTTGTTGGAGCCGATGACCTCGCGCAGCATGTAGTCGGACAGGTCGGCTACGGCTTGCGGGTCCTTCACGTTCACGCTGCCGTTGCCCTGCACCACCAGCGCCTTGACGTTCTTCGATCCCATCACCGAGCCCGTGCCGGCGCCGGCGGAGTGGTTGCGCGCGTTGATGATGCACGCGTACGGAAGCAGGTTCTCGCCGGCGGGGCCGATGGCGGCCACGCACGCCTCGACGCCTTCCTTGCGGCACAGCATCTCGGTGGTCTCACGGGTGCCCATGCCCCACACGAAGCCGGCGTCCTTGATCTCCACCTTGTCGTCGACGATGTTCAGGTATACGGGGTGGTCGGATGCACCCTCCAGAACCACGGCGTCCCAGCCGGCCAGCTTGATCTTCGCGCCGATCATGCCGCCGCAGTGGGCGTCCACCACTAGGTGGTCCTTCGTGAACGTGGACAGCGAGCAGATGGTGGTGCGGCCGGCCAGGGGCACGCCGGAAGCCGTCAGCGGTCCTACGGCGAAGATGAGCTTGTTCTCGGGGGAGAAGGGGTCGGTGCCGGCGGGCACTTCGTCGTACATGATCTTGTTGGCCAAGCCCATGCCGCCGATGTACTCCTTGTAGGGGTCGGTCGGCTGCGTCGTGATCGAGCCCGTGCTCAGATTGACGCGGAGGATCTTACCGGCCCATCCATACGATGTTTCGTCAGCCATGTTGCATCTCCAAATCTTGGATAGATTACTGAGGTTCGGTGTTGTGTGGGAACCTGCGTGGGCGATGCGAGCGCTGACAACAATCGTCGTTCGCCAGTATGCCGACAGAGGCGGACGAGGCATCCCCTCTTTGAGGGTATTTTGAGGAACTAGCCGATCAGCGGTAAAAAGTACCTCAAAGAGGGGAGGGGCCGTGCACGGGGCCATCCTATACTTTCGTGCGTTGTGTGGGGCTGCGCGCGGAGCGATATCGAGCGCAAGCCGTCGCCGCGAACGTTCCATTCGGGGCGGTTCCCCTAAAAGGGGCATCGAACACTCGCGCGACGACGGGACGAGGAAAACGACACTCACCGTACCTATGTGAGGGAGGGAGCACTAGGCTATGTCAGATTCCAATCTGAACCAGAACACCTCCGAGGATACGAGCTTCCCGGCCGCTGCGCCGGAGACGAACGCATCCGCGCCCGCGCCTCAGAGCGCCGGGCCCGAAGAGGAGCCCAAGCAGAAAACCTTTACGCGCCGCACGGTGCTGGCAATGGCCGGCTGCGGCGTTGCCGGCCTCGTGGTCGGCGGCGTGCTGGCGTCGTGGGGCGTCACGTCGGCCTCGATCGCTTCGGGGCGCATCGAGATACGCACCACGCCCACGAAGATGATCGTGACCGACCGTGCCCGCTGCTCGGGCTGCCAGCGATGCGAGATGATGTGCACGCTGAAGAACGACGGTCGCGTGTGCCAGCACATAGCCCGCGTGCGCGTGTGGCCGAACTACAACTTCGGTGCCAGCGTCGATACCAAGGACGGCATCTACGATAACTGCGAGTTCACTGTCGAGCACTGCAAGCAGTGCGCCGACCCGGCATGCATGAACTACTGCCCGGTCCACGCGATCTACGCCGACGAAGAGTCCGGTGCGCGCACGGTGGACACGAAGAAGTGCATCGGCTGCGGCA
>NZ_DBFEGU010000449.1:0-9445 GCF_048329335.1 Eggerthella sp.
GCACCGGAACCCCGAGGCGCTCCGCCTCAGGCGAGCGCAAGCGCAGGCTTTCGTCCAGCAGGCGCGGCGCGTCCACGAACGTGTTGCGGTGCATCACGCCGTAGCGCGCGAACTCGGCGTTCTCGAGCCCGGGGATGAGGCGGAACACGCGGCGCTGCTCAGGGAAGGTGAGGTTCGTCTGGAACCCCACGAGGTTGTAGCTGGAACCGTGCGCGTCCTCGGCACGCAGCTGCAGCGCGGCCCATGGGCGATGCCCCGTGCGCGGGTCGGTGAGCCCCACCGGCTTGAGCGTGCCGAAGCGAGGCGCGTCGTGTCCCTTGCGGGCGATCTCCTCGATCGGCTGGCACGCCTGGAACAAGTCGCGCGTCTCGAAGTCGCGGCGGATCACGCGCTCGGCGCCCACGAGCTCGTCGACAAAGGCGTCGTACTCCTCGCGCGAGAACGGCGCGTTCAGGTAGTCGCCCGCATCGGCGGCGGCGTCCTCGTAGCGGCTCTGGCGGAACAGCTTCGCGTAGTCGAGCGAATCGGCCATGACGATAGGGGCGGCGGCGTCGTAGAAGGCCAGGTGCTCTTCGCCGGCGAGCCGGGAAAGCGACGCGGCCAGCGCGTCGGACGCGAGCGGCCCTGCGGCCACCACGAGCGCATCGGCGCCCTCGGCGGCTTGAACGAGGTCGACGACCTCCTCGTGCACGAGATCGATGAGCGGATGCGCCTCCACGAGCGCGGTCACCGCCTCGGCGAACGCCGTCCGGTCGACGGCCAGCGCACCGCCTGCGGGCACGGCATGCAGCTTGGCCTGGGCGTACAGCTGCGATCCCAGCTCGGCCAACTCGCGCTTCAGCATGCCGGCCGCGCTGTCGGGCTTCTCGCTTTTCAGGGAGTTCGAGCACACGAGTTCGGCGCAGCATCCCGTGACATGAACGAGCGTGGGCGTCTTCGGGCGCATTTCGACCAAACGGACCCGCACGCCACGATCGGCGAGCTGCAAGGCCGCCTCGCTCCCAGCGAGCCCGGCCCCTACTATGGTTACTGATTGAGACATGCCGACTAGGATAGCAAAACACAGGCTCCAGCGCATCCGGAAACCCTCGAAACTACGCGCGTTTCTTACCGAACGCGCTCGCTCATCGCGAACAGGGCCTCCGGATACACTTCCTGGCCGTCCGGCCATCCAAGCGCCATCCCGCCGTCGATGATCCGAACGAGCTTCAAATACTCGTCGTCCCGCAGCCGTTCATACGCGCCTCCGCGTTTGAGGAACGACGAGACGTCGAGCCGGCGAAGCTCGCCCGTTTCAAACTCCAGCAGCAGAAGGCAGCCTCCTTCGGCAACGACCTCAACCAGATCGGGTTGGCTTTTGTTCATCACCATCCCGCGCTCTTCATCGAGCACCGGATACCACATGCTACCACCGCCTATCGCAAAGGATCGATCCGAAATGCGGCAAGCCCCTCGCTCATGAGCTTCCAATCGGCCTCCAGCTCCTCTTGATGAAGCACGATCCATGCTCGGAGCAACGCGAGCTTTCGAGGAGGGAAACGGCCGTCGAAAACCCTGCCTTCGAAATCGATAGAGCATTCGAATTCCGCGAACCGAGCATGGATATGAGGCGTATGGTGCCTGCCGTCCGCCTCATTATACATAATGATCACGATGCCGTAGAACATGGATAACGTCGTCAT
Source organism: Eggerthella sp. (assembly GCF_048329335.1). Lineage (NCBI taxonomy): Bacteria > Bacillati > Actinomycetota > Coriobacteriia > Eggerthellales > Eggerthellaceae > Eggerthella > Eggerthella sp. The sequence continues at coordinate 1,683 of NZ_DBFEGU010000449.1, forward strand.
CGCGCTCCTCCTCTCTCATCTCACCGCCGGACCCCAGCGGCCGTCGGGGTGGCGGGCGACGGTGCCGGCGAGCTCGGCTTCGACGAGGCGCTCCATGAGCCAGGATCGCGCATCCTCCCCGCCGCACGATGAGGCGGCGATCGCGTAGAGCTGCTCCATGCTCAGCGGCTCGGCGCGCAGCGCGTCCGCCACCGGGTTCGACGGCTCGTCCGCACGCGGCGCACCGGTGCGCTCGACGGAAGGGACGGTCTCCTGCTTCAGGCATCCGAACAGCGAGAACAGCGCATCCTCGAACGTCTCGTCGTCGATGACGGGCGTCGCGCCCTGGTAGATGAGGCGGTTCGCGCCGCGCGAGGACACGGCCGTTATGGCGCCGGGCACCACGAGCACGTCGCGGTTCGCCGCCAGCGCCTCGTCAGCCGTGGAGAAGGTTCCCGACGGCAATCCCGCCTCCACGATGAGCGTGGCGCGGGCAAGCCCGGCGATGAGGCGGTTGCGCAGGCGGAAACGGTACGGCTTGGGGTCCTCGTCCCACGCGTGCTCGGAGACCACCGCCCCGCCCTCGTCGACGATGCGCTGGAACAGCCCCTCGTGCTCGGCGGGGTACAGCCGGTCGCACCCGCCGCCCAGAAACGCCACCGTGCGTCCGCCCTCCTCCAGCGCGGCCGCATGCGCCGCCGCGTCGCAGCCGCGCGCCCCGCCCGACACCACTACGATGCCGCGCCGGGCGGCCAAGGCCGCGAAGCGCTTGGCGCACCCGCGCCCGTACGGCGTGGCCCTGCGCGCGCCCACGATGGCGATGCCCTCCTGGAGCGCGAAAGGATCGCCTACCACGTACAGCCGATCCGGCGGCTGCGCCACGCTTTCCAGCGCAGAAGGGAAGCCTTCTCCGCCGCGCGCGAGCACCGTGCGCTCGCCAGCGAGCGCGCTCACGATTCCCCCTCGCGCAGGCGGAAGCCGATGGCCTCGCACAGATGGCTGCGCTCCACGCGGGCGCTCTCCTCCATGTCGGCTATCGTGCGCGCGAGCGCGAGCGTGCGCATGATGGCGCGGCCGCTCAGGCGCCCCGCCTTCGCCGCGCCCTCGAGGAAGCCCTCGTCCTGCGTCGTCAGCGCGCAGGCCCGAACAAGCGCCTCCGACGTGAGCGCCTTGTCGTCCTCCCCGTTTCGCGCGCGCCGCCACGACGCGAACTCCCGCGCGCGCAGCACATCGCGGCGCAGCTCCTCGGAGCTCGTGCCGTGCCCGGTGGCCAGCACCTCGCCGGGCGGGATCCTGCGCACCGCGATATGCACGTCGATGCGGTCCATGATGGGTCCGCCGATGCGGTTGCGGTAGAGCTGCATCTGCCGGTGCGTGCACGTGCACGGCTCCTCCTCGTCGCCGTAGTAGCCACAGGGGCACGGGTTGGTGGCCGCCACCAGCATGAACCGCGCCGGGAAGTCGACGTTGCCGTCGGCGCGCGTGAGGGTGACCCGCCCCGACTCCAGCGGCTGGCGGATGCCCTGAAGAACAGACGGGCTGAACTCGGCGAGCTCGTCGAGGAACAGCACGCCGTTGTTCGCGAGCGATATCTCGCCGGGACGCAAGGGCGAGCCGCCGCCGACCAGCCCCGCCAACGTGGCCGAGTGGTGCGGGCTGCGAAACGGCCGCACCCCGCCCAGGATCGGTTCCACCTCCTCGCCGGCGACCGAGTGCACCACCGCCGTCTCGATGGCCTCGGCCTCCGACAGCGGCGGCAGGATGGACGGCAGCCTCGACGCGAGCATGGTCTTGCCCGAACCGGGCGGTCCCGTCATCAGCACGCCGTGGCCGCCCGCCGCCGCGATCTGCAAGGCGCGCTTCGCCATGTCGTGGCCGGCGATGTCCCGGAAGTCAAGCGCGGGCGCACTGCTCGGCTTCGCCGCGTCGGCCACGGCCGGGAACGGGCCCGTCCTGAACCCCGCCAGCGACTTCGCCGCACGGCGCACCAACCCGTCGAGCGCGACGAAACCCTGGTCGACCGGCGCGCATACGAGGTCGACGCCCAACCGTTGCGCGCACAGCGCGTAAGCCAGCAGCCCGGCCACCGGGCGCACCGCCCCCTCGAGCGACAGCTCGCCCACGAACAGCTGGCCGCGCACCGCACGCGGGTCTAACTGCCCCGAAGCGCACAGGATGCCCGCCGCGATGGGCAGGTCGAACCCCGACCCCGTCTTGCGCAAGACGCCCGGTGCCAGGTTCACCACCACCTTGCTGGCCGGCAGCGAGAAGCCGCACGAGCGCAGCGCCGCCTTCACCCGCTCGCGCGATTCCTGCACGGAGGCGTCGGCCAAGCCGACGATGGAGAAGCCGGGAATCCCGTTCGCCATGACCACCTCGACGTCGACCGGAACGGCTTCCACGCCGCGCAGCGTCGCGGACCGCACGACGCACTGCCCCCGCACGCTCATCGGCCCGAGAACGCGTTGATGTGGTGGCGGATCATCGCGCGGTCGGGCGAGATCGCCACGATGGACACGATGTCGAAGCGCACCGGCACGTCCACCACGTCGAAGCCTTGCAGGAACAGCGCCGCGATGCGCTCGTAGCGGTCGCGCTTGGCCTCGTCCACCGCTTCCGCCGGCATGCCGCAGTCGCAGCTCGACCTGGTCTTCACCTCCACGAACACGACGCTGTCGCCGTCGCGCGCGATGATGTCGGCCTCACCCGCCGCGCACGTCCAGTTGCGCTCGACGATCTCGTAGCCGCGCCGGTCGAGAAAGCGAGCGGCGGCGTCCTCGCCTCTACGCCCCAGCTCCGCGTTGCGCTCCCCCGCCGTCTTCTCGCGATCCTGCGCCCGTTCGCCCCGTTTCGCACGCCGCTTGGCCCCCGAGCCTACTCCTCGCCGCTCGCCCGCGCCGGCCTTCTTTCCGCACGTCGCCTGCTCGCCGTCCTGCCATTCGATCGTTGCCGCCGTATCCTGATACATGACACCACGCCCCTTTCGTCCGTGGTTCCATGATAAGGATGCCGTCTTACGCGGCGATGGCACGTATCCAGCGAAACGCACCGCGAAACCTTCCCGGAAAGACACGCCGTTTCCATGCGGATGACACGCGCCTTGCCTCCGTTTCCAACGCGGATCGAACGTATCGTCCATGCGCTTTCGACGCAGATTCCGCACCGAATAGAAGCCGCAGATGGAAAAGCCGTCCAGCTTGCACCCGAAGGCGCGCCGAACGGCTCGCAAGCGTGGAAAACGCAGCGGTGGAAACGTGTGGAAGGACGCGGAGGCGCTAGAACAGGGCAGGTTGCGTGAAGGCCGTGCAGAACGTCGCGCGATGGATGGGCGTGAGACCGTAGCGCTTGATGGCCTCGATATGGGCCGCGCTCGCGTAGCCCTTGCAGGCGTCGAAGCCGTATTCGGGGTACTCCTCGGCGTAGCGGCACATGAGCGCATCGCGCTCTACCTTCGCCACGATGGAGGCGGCGGCGATCGAGGCGCACTTCCCGTCGCCCTTCACCACGTTCACCTCGCGCTCGTCGAGGCGCATCGGGTTGCCGTCGAGCAACACCACGTCGGGGCGCACGCCCGCTTCCTCGATGCGTCTGATCGCGCGTCGGAACGCCAGCGCGAGCGAGGCCGTCATACCGCAAGCGTCGATGTCGGACGCCTCCACGTACTCGACCGTCCAAGCCACGGCCACGGCCTTCACCTGCACGGCGATGCGCTCGCGCGCCTCGGGCTTCACCTGCTTGGAGTCGTTGAGGCCCTCAATGAACGGCTCGGAGGGCAGCACCACCGCGCCCACGGCCAAAGGCCCGGCGAGCGGCCCGCGCCCCACCTCGTCGAGCCCTACGATCACGCCGTCGCCGCGCTCTGCGGCCAGCGCGCGCTCGAACGCGTACAGCGACGCCAGACGCTGCCGTTCCGCCGCCTCGGCCGCCAGACGCGCCCGAGCCCGCTCCACGGCGTCGCGCACGCCCTTGCGCGCGTCGGCCACGAGCGAGCGCTCGAGCACCGCGAACTCGCGCTCGTCGGCTTCGTGCAGGCGTTGCTTGATATCGGCGACGGTCGGTCCCATGAATCCCCCTCGACATGCTCTTCTTCGACCGACCATGATACCAGAAAGGCGCTGCGCGGCCTCGCCCGTCCCTGCAAAAAAGAACCCCCGCCGTCCGGAAGGACGGCGGGGGTTCCTGCAAATCTGAAGCGTATAGAAGGCCTAGCGGTACGCCTTCTCCTTGATCTTCGCGGCCTTGCCCACCTTCTTGCGCAGGTAGTACAGCTTGGCGCGGCGCACATCGCCCTGACGCACGACCTCGATGCGCTCGATCTTCGGGGAGTGCACGGGGAAGGTGCGCTCCACGCCGATGGAGAAGCTGATCTTGCGAACGGTGAACGTCTCGCGATTCGAAGCGCCCTGGCGACGGATGACATCGCCCTGGAACACCTGGATACGCTCGCGGTTGCCCTCGGTGATGCGGTAGTGAACCTTCACGTTGTCGCCGACGTTGAACTCGGGGACGTCCTGCTTGATCTGCTGCTGTTCGATGGCGCGAATGATATCCATGACCCGTTCCTTCTTATATATTCAATGAAACCTAATTGCATGTCGTCTAGTAAAGACACGATTGGATAGTATACCGTCAACGGAACGGTACTGCAAGGAAAAACCTGGGCACATGCGCAAAAACTTGGGCTCTCCACGCATAATGCCGAATTCCGCCGCGCTTCCGGCCCGGTCTTCCGATGCGCACGGCCTCTACAGGAGCATGAGCAGCGCGTACGCGGCCACACCCGAGACGGCGCACCACAGAAGCGATTTCGTCTTCCAGGCGACGAGCGCCACCGCAAGCGCGGCGACCAGGGGCGCGGCTGCCGGCCACAGGCCTGCGTCGAACATGCCGGGCGTCAAAAGGTCGTTCGCGACGAGCGCGGCGAACGCGGCCGGCGGAATGAAGCCGAGCGCCTGCCCGACCCCTTCCGGCAGTTCCTTGCCCTTGAGAACGAACAGCGGCACCACGCGGCAGACCAGCATGGTGATTGCGCAGCACCCCAGCACGATGAAGTAATCGCCCCAGCCCATCGGTTCCATCAGCCGCGCTCCTTCGCCCACGTGAACAGCAGCGCCGCCATCACGCCCACGAGCGCGCCCACGAGTATGGCGGGGCCCGAAAGCCCGATGGTCTTGCATGTGTACACGCCCAGGATGGCGAACGCCGCAGCCACCACGTTGGCCGGCGTCACCTTCTGCGTGACGAGCAGGCAGATGAAGATGGACGTCATGGCGAAGGAGGCTATGGCCAGCGGGATGCCCACGGCGTTGCCCACGAGCACGCCGGCCACGTTCGACAGCGCCCACGAGCTTTGCGAGAAAAGGTTCACGAGCGTGGCGCGGCCAACCGACCAGCCGCCCTCCTCGAACTTCGCCGTGTTCACACCGTAGCTTTCGTCGGTCACCGTAGCCGCGAACAGAAACGCGAGGCGTTTCTTCACACGCTCGCAGCGCGGCGCGAACGAGGCCGAGTACAGCATCTGGCGTGTGTTCACCAGCGACACGCTGGCGATGATGGACGCGAGCGGCGAGCCGGCCAGCCACATGTTCGGGATCATGAACTGGCCCGCGCCCGAGTAGAACACGGCCGACAGCAGGAACACCTGCAGCTCGTTCATGCCGATGGAAGCGCTCAGGATGCCGCAGGGTATGCCGATGGCGACGTAGCCCAGCATGATGGGCAGCGCCGCCGAAAACGATTGCCTGATGTGATCCCCGGAAAGCATAGTTAGACGATTATACAATTCTTGTGCACCCGCGCAACGAAGAAATGTCCTTAGGCCGAGGGAACCTAGTAATGCAGCGCGTTGGGGATGAACAGCCTTTGGTAGAGGTTCTTGGCGTAGCGGTCGGTCATGCCGGCGATGAAGTCGGTGACGGCGCGCAGGTCGTCGCCCTCGGAGATGGCGCGGTACTCCTGCGGAACTTCGCCCGTGTGCGCCACGTAGTAGTCGAACAGGTCGTCCACGAGGTGCGTCGCCTTCGCCACCTCGTCGGTGACGGCAGGGGCGCTGTACACGCGCTCGAACAGGAACGACCGCAGCTCCATCATGGCGTTCCACACCGCGTCGCTCATGCGGATGTCGTCGACGGCGGCCGACGTCTCCACCATGTCGAGCACGAGCGTCTCGATGCGCGACGAATGGTCGGGGCCCAGCATGGCGTGCGTCGACGCCGGCAGGTCGACCTCGCGCAGGATGCCCGCGCGGATGGCGTCGTCGATGTCGTGGTTGACGTACGCGATGCGGTCGGCCGTGCCCACGATGCGCCCCTCCAGCGTCTCGGCGCGCAGGTCGCCGGTGTGGTTGAGGATGCCGTCGCGCACCTCGGACGTGAGATTCAGTCCCTTGCCGCCGTTCTCGATGCGCTCGACCACGCGCAGGCTCTGCTCGTTGTGGCGGTAGAGCGCCTCCGCCTCGGGCGATGCCGGGTCGATCCCCTTGTGGCGCGCCAGGCAGCGCGCGAGCGCCTCCTCCCCCGTATGCCCGAAGGGCGTGTGCCCCAGGTCGTGGCCGAGCGAGATGGCCTCGGCGAGATCCTCGTTCAGCCCCAGCGCGCGGGCGATGGTGCGGGCGATCTGCGCCACCTCCAGCGTGTGCGTGAGACGGGTGCGGAAGTGGTCGCCCTCGGCGGCCAGGAACACCTGTGTCTTGTGCGACAGGCGGCGGAAGGACTTCGTGTGGAGGATCTTATCGCGGTCGCGCTGGTAGTCGGTGCGCAGGATGTCGGGCTCGGCGGATCGGTCGCGGCCGTCGCTCTCGTCGGCGAACGCCGCGTCGCAGGAAAGCTCCACGTGCTCGCGCTGCTCTTGGTCCTCGCGATGGATGATGCGCATAAGGCCCTCCTTTTCCGTCGCCCGTCCGTCGGCGACCTGCAGGATCAGTATACCAACTTATCCGGCTCGAACGCGCCGCGCTCCGTGACGATGCGCGTGATGAGGCCGGCCGGCGTCACGTCGAAGGCCGGGTTCCACACGTCGACGCCCTCGATCGCGACGGGCAGGACCTCGGAGGCATCGCGCTCTTCGATGGGGATGCCCGAGCCGTCCGCGATCGCAGGGTCGATGGTGGAGATGGGCGCGGCCACGTAGAACGGGATGCCGTGATGGCGGGCGAGCACGGCCACGCCGTACGTGCCGATCTTGTTCGCCGCGTCTCCGTTGGCGGCGATGCGGTCGGCTCCCACGATCACGGCGTCCACCTCTCCTTTAGCCATGAGGCTTGCGGCCATGTTGTCGCAGACGAGCGTGCAGGGAACGCCCGCGCGCGCCAGCTCCCACGACGTGAGGCGCGCGCCCTGCCCCACCGGGCGCGTCTCGTCGGCGTACACGCGCTCGATCTTGCCCTGCTCGGCCGCGGCGTATACCACGCCGAGCGCCGTGCCGTAGAACGCCGTCGCCAGGCTTCCGGCGTTGCAGTGCGTGAGCACGCGGCTGCCCTGCCGCAGCAGCGCGGCTCCGTGCGCGCCGATGGCGCGGTTCGCGGCTTCGTCCTCGGCCTCCATGCGCTTCGCCTCCGCGAACAGGGCGTCGGCCACGGCCGCAGGAGCCGCGCCCCCGTCGAGCGCAACACGCGCGCGGCCCAGCACGCGCTCGACCGCCCAGCGCAGGTTCACCGCGGTCGGGCGCGCGCAGGCGATCTCCTCGGCCGTCCGCTCGAGCGCGGCGCGGTATGCGGAAACCTCGCCCGCGCCCGTGTCGCCGCCGGCGGCCTCCCGAGCCCAAAGCGCCACGGCAGCGGCGCCCGC